>CBDTVF010000221.1:0-5662 GCA_965363775.1 uncultured Gammaproteobacteria bacterium | reverse complement strand
CAGTCTTGAAAATCAGACCGCCCAGACCACCAAGGCCGTTAACGAAAGACTGGCCAGCCTGGCGCCCCCTGCCGTTGCCAACGCAAAACGCGAAGCTGCAGACATGCAAACAATTATTGATGCCGAAGGTGGTGATTTTGAACTGGCCTCATGGGACTGGGACTTTTACACCGAAAAAGTACGGCAACAACGTTACAATTTCGATGCATCAACATTGCGTCCTTACTTCGAATTTGACAACGTCCTGATCAAGGGTGTTTTCTATGCCGCCGAACGGGTGTTTGGAATCACTTTCAAAGAACGTCACGACCTGCCTGTATACCAGGAAGACGTGCGGGTATTCGAAGTATTTGAAGCTGATGGCAGTACGCTCGCCTTGTTCATCATGGATCCATACGCACGCCCGTCCAAACGCGGTGGTGCCTGGATGAATGCTTATGTCAGTCAATCCAACCTGATGGGCGCCAAACCTGTTGTCGCCAATCACCTGAACATCACCAAACCGGTTTCAGATTCTGAACCTACATTGATGACATTTGATGAAGTGACCACCATGTTCCATGAATTCGGCCACGCCCTGCATGGTATGTTTTCCAACGTCAAGTACCCGTCTTTCTCGGGAACATCCGTACCGCGCGACTTCGTGGAATATCCATCACAGGTCAACGAAATGTGGTCCATCTGGCCTGACATTCTGAAAAATTACGCCGTACATTACGAGACAGGTGAACCGATGCCGCAGGAATTGCTGGATAAAGTCCTGGCCACACAGAAATTCAACCAGGGCTATATCACCACAGAATACCTGGCAGCCTCACTGCTCGACCAGGCATGGCACCAATTGAAGCCTGAAGAGGTTCCTGATGCTGAAGGATTGCTCGCTTTTGAAGCCAAGGCACTGCAGGATGCAGGTGTAGCACTGGAGACAGTTCCTCCACGTTATCGCAGCACCTACTTCTCACATATTATTGGTGGTTATTCAGCCGGTTATTACGCCTACATCTGGAGTGAAGTACTGGATGCGGATACGGTTGAGTGGTTCAAGAGCAATGGTGGTTTGACGCGTGAAAATGGCGATCATTTCCGTCAGACATTGCTTTCCCGTGGTGGTGCTGAAGATGCAATGACACTGTTCCGGAACTTCCGCGGTGCAGAGCCTGATATTCAGCCTTTGCTGGTCAGACGCGGTTTGGACTGAGTCTGAGGAAGCCGAGACTGCTAATTGCGGTTCAAAAGGTTGTAAACAAAACCCGGCCAGACTATTGCCTGGCCGGGCTTTTGAAGATCTAAGAAACCTTACAGAGGGTTTACGTTCTCTGCTTGAGGTCCTTTCAGGCCTTCACCAACGGTGAATTCAACCTGCTGGCCTTCTTTGAGGGTCTTACGGCCGTCGCCGATGATCTGACGGAAGTGAACGAATACATCGCGCTCGCCTTCACGTGAGATAAAACCAAAACCCTTTTCGTCGTTGAACCATTTAACGGTTCCTGTAATTGAATCTGACATTATAATTAACTCACTATATATAGTTGGAAAACTGCCTTTCGACAGTGACTGTGCTGGAGAAGAACGGGACCGGGATACATCTGGATGGAATCATTACGACCTGTACAGAATAAATACTCAATCACTCGCCGCAACATGCAGCGGACATATTTTACATGATTTTTGCAGCTAAGTGCCATTAAAACAAATAAATGGGATGATATCTGGCAACGCAGCATCACTTCAAAATGGCAGCGCGGTTGTGTACTTAACCCGTCTTAATGCAAAACTTGAACTCGCAGAATGCACACTGGCGTGATGAAGAATTTTCGTATTCAGGAATTCATTATATGACTCCATGTCACGCGATATGATCTGCAACACATAATCCCGTTCACCGGATACAGAAAAACACTCCATCACCTCAGGCAATTGTTTGACATGTGCCTCAAACGACTGCCTGATCTTATCCGAGTGCTGCACCATGCTAACGGACAGCAGTACATGGATCTGCAAACCCAGGGATTTTGGGTCCAATAGTGCCACCCTGCTGTTTATCATGCCGGCGTCTTCCAGTTCCCGCACACGTCGCCAAACCGATGTTCGCGACAGACCCGATCGCTCTGCCAGTTCAATTTGGCTGAGGTCCAAATTTTCCTGTAAGGCCTTGAGCAACTTACGATCAGACGCGGATAAACTGTCTTTGTACATATATTTCATATTATATTATTTGAGAGAACTATTGTTTCAATATAACCCAAATTATGTCAAATAAGAAACACATAGTTTTGAATGTATGGACATAATGATTAACAGGAAACACCCATAATCTTAAACACACAACTATGTAGGTGACATCATGACCATGCACTCAAGTCAACGCCCCAGCTGGGCCGAACCTTATAAGATCAAAACCGTAGAACTGATTCGAATGACTACACGTGAAGAGCGTGAGCAAGCAATCCGTGAAGCAGGTTACAACACCTTCCTGATTCGCAGCCGTGATGTTTATATCGATCTGCTAACCGATTCCGGTACTTCGGCCATGAGCGACCGGCAATGGGCCGGGCTGATGATGGGTGATGAAAGCTATTCTGGCAGTGAAAACTTCTACCACTTACAGGATGCGGTCAAGGAGTATTACGGATATAAATATCTCGTACCCACCCACCAGGGTCGTGGCGCCGAAAATCTGCTGTCAAAGATCATGGTCAAGGACGGCGATTACATACCCGGCAACATGTACTTCACCACCACCCGGTTGCATCAGGAACTGGCGGGTGGCGCCTTTGTCGATGTGATTATCGATGAGGCACATGATCCAGTCAGCAGGCATCCGTTCAAAGGCAATGTTGATATGGAAAAGCTGGACCGCCTGGTGCAGGAAGTTGGCACGGAACATATTCCGTATATCAGCCTGGAGGGTAATGTGAACATGGCCGGTGGTCAGCCTTTTTCGATGGCCAACCTACGTGAGTTGAACAGCTACTGCCACAAGCACTCCATCCCTATCATGCTGGATGCCACCCGTACCATCGAGAACGCCTGGTTCATCAGAGAGCGCGAAGAAGGCTATGCTGACAAGTCAGTACGCCAGATTCTGCGTGAGATCTGTGACCTGACCGACGGCTGTACGATGTCTGCCAAGAAAGACCTGCTGGTCAATATTGGGGGATTCTTTGCCTGCAACGACGAGACGATTTTCCGCAAAGCACAAAACCTCGTGGTTGTTTACGAGGGCCTGCATACCTACGGTGGTCTGGCCGGACGCGATATGGAAGCAATGGCACTTGGAATCCAGGAAGCCGTCATGGAAGATCACCAGGCCTCCCGTATCGGCCAGGTGAGATATCTCGGTGATATGCTGCGCAGTGCCGGTGTACCAATCGTGAACCCCATCGGTTCCCATGCCATCTTCATTGATGCCCGCGGGTTCCTGCCACATGTGGATCAGGATCACTTCCCGGCCCAGTCACTCGCCGCTGAGCTATACTTGGAAGCAGGTATACGTTCAATGGAACGCGGCAATGTATCTGCCGGGCGGGATCCGGAAACCGGCAAGAACCGCCGGCCAGCACTTGAATTGGTAAGATTGACACTACCGAGACGTGTTTACACCCAGGCCCATATGGACGTGGTGGCGGAATCGGTTGTGCGTGTGTTTGAAAGACGCGACAGTATCAAGGGCCTGAAAATGACCTATGAACCCGAGTACCTGCGGTTTTTCCAGGCACGGTTTGAACCACTGGCCTGAAAACGCACCGGTGGTTATATGATGTGATAAATCTGACGTAGGGTGGGTAATTTATTACCCACGTGCCGGTGGTCAGATAATATGATGAATCTGACGTAGGGTGGGTAATTTATTACCCACGTGCCGGTGGTGAAAAACCCGGTTAATCGTGGGTAACAAGTTACCCACCCTACGTAAGGTGCGTAATATTTGAACGAACCCACAACTCTAAAACTTTAAAAGGAAATTTATTGATGACCGACTTGTTTGAAAACCCGATGGGCCTGGATGGCTTTGAATTTGTTGAATTCGCATCCCCTACCCCGGGCGCATTGGAGCCCGTGTTCGAAACCCTGGGTTTTACAGCGGTCGCAAAGCATCGCTCCAAAATGGTCACTCTGTTCCGTCAGGGTGACATCAACTTCATACTTAATGAAGAACCCCGCAGCCATGCGGCCTATTTCGCCGAAGAACACGGACCCTGTGTCTGCGGTATGGCTTTTCGCGTGAAAGATGCCCATGTGGCCTACGAACATGCTCTCGCCAAGGGTGCCCAACCGATTGACATCCCCACAGGCCCGATGGAGTTACGTTTACCGGCCATCAAGGGTATTGGTGGCGCACCCTTGTACCTGGTCGACCGTTATGAACAAGGTCAAAGCTTCTATGACATCGACTTTAACTTTTTTGATGGTGTGGATCGTCAGCCGGAAGGTTGCGGTTTCAAGCTGATTGATCACATGACCCACAATGTCTACCGCGGCCGCATGGAATTCTGGGCTGATTATTATAAGCGTATCTTTAATTTCCGCGAGATTCGCTACTTTGACATCAAGGGTGAATACACCGGGCTTCTGTCCAAGGCAATGACCGCGCCCGACGGCAAGATACGCATTCCGCTCAACGAGGAAGCCTCACAGGGCGTTGGTCAGATCGAAGAGTTCCTGATGGCCTATAACGGTGAAGGCATCCAGCATATTGCATTGATCTGCGACGACCTGATCGAATGCTGGGATGCGCTTAAAGCCAAGGGACTGCCGTTTATGACGGCACCACCCGGCACCTATTATGAAATGCTCGATGAGCGCCTGCCCGGTCATGGCGAACCGGTTGAGGAACTGCAAACCCGTGGCATCCTTCTTGATGGCTCCACCGAGAATGACGACCCGCGCCTTTTACTTCAGATATTTTCTGAAACCATGGTCGGTCCGGTCTTTTTTGAATTTATTCAACGTAAGAAAGATGAAGGTTTTGGAGAAGGCAACTTCACGGCACTGTTCGAATCCATGGAACGCGACCAGCTACGCCGCGGTGTCATCAGCGCTGACGATCAAAAATGATACTTGACCGGAAACCGATGAGGAGAAGCATTTGAATATCAAAAAAATTCATCACGTCGCCTATCGCTGCAAAGATGCAAAAGAGACGGTCGCCTTTTACAAGGATGTGCTGAACATGGACCTGGTGCTTGCGATTGCTGAAGACCTTGTCCCCAGCACCAGGGCACCCGATCCCTATATGCATATTTTCCTCGATGCCGGACAAGGCAATGTACTGGCCTTTTTTGAAATCCCCAATTCCCCTCCCATGGGCCGGGACGAAAACACACCCGAATGGGTGCAGCATATTGCCTTTGAAATCGGCGATATGGATGACTTGATTTCGGCCAAAGAACACATCGAAGCAGCAGGTGTGGATGTCATCGGCCCCACCGATCACCACATCTTTAAATCCATCTATTTCTTCGACCCCAATGGTCACCGGTTGGAACTATGCGCCAATATGGAGCGCCCCGGAGTGCTTGAAAAACTCCATGAAGTGGCACCGGCAATGATCGAGGAATGGAGCCAGACGAAACGTGCACCGCGACATGCCGCATTCATGCATGAAGATGAGTTTACGCTTGATCCCTGATTGATTCCTAGTGTGGTGTAACGTATAAAT
>CBDTVF010000220.1:0-5679 GCA_965363775.1 uncultured Gammaproteobacteria bacterium | reverse complement strand
GGTAAAAGTCATCCAGGACAGCCCGGATCTCCAGTTTTCGGTTTCTCCCTCAACTCCCCTGCCCTACGTATCCGGCCCGATACTTGATGCCTGTGGTTATCTTGCAGGCGTCAGTTTAACAACTGGTCCTCAAAGCCTGCAGCCGGACAAGCCAGCGCTGACCTTATTCGCAGACGAGTTGAGACAGGCACTTGAGGCGATGCAAATCATCTTGCCTTCTGCAAGTTGCACCTATCAGCCCCCAAAGACCGTGCCATCCGCAAACACGGAGGAAGAAGGGGAAATTGCGCCAGAGATATCAGGGACAGATCAAAAGACATCAGAAGGTGACGAGGCCAATCTTATCGGACCCGAAGTTTACAAACCTTTCATCCCTCAAAAACGCTTAAATCCGTTCCAGGGCGCAACTCCGCCGCAAATGCCTGTTGATACGGCCAAGCCCTCTGTATGGCTAACTATTCCTTTATGGTTGCTATTGCTTGGCTTCATCTCGCTGGCCGCCATTACCTGGAAAGGCTTCATGTTCTGGCGTCTGCACAAAGGTGATTTCAGCCCGCCATCGGATACAGCACCATTACTGGCCACTTCTGGCAACACGAGTGGTAAACCCCGCTCCGTGCCGTTGGAAGGAGGGCAACTCCCGGATATGAATGCCCTGCCGGAGGGATGTAATGGCCTGCTTGTCATCGATGGATTAGTTGATACCGATATGCGCTTTCAACGGTTCTGTGCCGTCAACACACAGTCAATCAATATCACCATCGGCAGGAGTGACGCTGACATTAATATTAACCACCCTGTTGTAGGTCGCAGCCATGCACGTTTTGAAAGCCACAACGAAATGATGACGCTGTCTGACCTCGGATCCAGCAGTGGAACCATCATCAAGGATGTTCCCTGTCTGCCCGGAGAAATCATGGTGGTTGAGGCTGGAGATGAGATTTTCCTGGGCGATGTCCGGATTCGCTTCAGTATCATTGAGAAGGAAGCGGGCCTGTCATGATCAAGCAATCGGCAGCCCTTAAGCCGGGCACGCATATTGGTGACTTGCAGATCAACTCGGTGCTCGGGGTTGGTTCATTCGGTATCACCTATCTGGTGACTGACCCGGCCATTGGTACCCGTTTTGCACTCAAGGAATATCTGCCATCCGAACACGTTAGCCGCGACGATAGCGACAAAGTTATACCAAAAAATGGCCATTCCGAACAAGTTTTCAAATCCGGACTCAAACAGTTCCTGAACGAGGCACGAATCGTTGCAGCGCTGGACCACCCGAGTATTGTCAAGGTTTTGCGCTATTTCGAAGCCAATGGCACTGCATATTTCCTGATGCCCTATTACCAGGGTCAACCACTTCAACATTTACTCGAATCCGGTGGTGCTTTTAACCGCGAGGATGCTAAGGCACTGATGCTGCCGCTGATGGATGCATTGGAGTACATTCACGAGCAAGCTGTTGTTCACCAGGATATCAATCCTGCCAATATCTACATGACCCAAAACGGTAGTCCCGTCTTACTGGATTTTGCTGTGGCGGCAAAAGTCGCAGGTGATGTCCGAAGTGCCGGCAATATTGGCAGCGCAGGTTATGCAGCACCTGAGCAGGAGAATGGCGAAGGCACCATCGGGCCGTGGACGGATATCTATGGCCTCGCCGCGACTTTGTACAGATGTGTTAGCGGCAGAGTTCCCGTATCGGCAAGCGATAGGCAAGAGCAAATTGCTGCTGGCAAGAACGACCCGCTGACTGCATTTTCGGAACTGGCCCCATCGGGTTTGTTTGGTGGTCTGACAGATGCTGTTGAACTGGGTCTGAACATGCTTCCCATTGAGCGACCGGCTGATGTGGGACAATGGAAGAAATCCTTCGAGAGTCTGGACTGGCATCGCTCTGTGGTGGTTGGGGGAAGTACTGATAGTTATGCAAAAGAGCGAAAGGAATGGCTGCCCATCGTGCTGCTGGCAATTTTTGTCGTGACCATGGTCGCTATTGGTGTCTTTTTACTGACTGATCAATCATCGGAACCGGTCCCGGGAACGTCCACTGACACGACTGTTACGTCTTCCAATGATGGTCTGCCACGCGCAGAACCCACAGCAGCTGTGCCGGAACCAACATCTGTTGAGCGCGAACACTGGGAAACGGCGCTGAAAGCGGACACCTTGCTCGGGTATCGGCGTTTCATCGAGGATTACCCACAATCCATTTACCGCAACCAGGCCGAGGTCCAGATAGCCATCCTTGACGAAAAAGCCTGGCAGGAACTAGCGGCTGAAAATACTATTCCCGCTTACGAGCACTACCTCGAAATATTCCCCGACGGCAATCACCAGGCCGAGGCCCTGCAACGTATTGACATCATCACGCAGATCGAGGCAAAAATTGAACGAATGAGGCTTGAACGTGACCGGCAGGAAAACCTGGCCTGGGAAATTGCCAGCAATAAGCGCTCAATCGCTGCATTCGATCAATACATCAAGCAGTGGCCTGCCGGTGCTCATATCGAAGAAGCCACGCGGATTCGCCGTCTGTTGCAAGATCAGTCAAATGACGACAAAGCTTTTCAGACAGCCCTGAATCTGAATGCCAAGGAAGCATTTCAGGCATACATAGACGCATTCCCAAAAGGGGTAAATGTAACAGCGGCATTGCAGCATATGGATGACTTAACCTTGCGGCCTGGCAAAACATTCAGGGATTGTCCCGATTGCCCTGTCATGATGGTGGTGCCTGCAGCAGCGTACTGGCAGGGATCCGAAGACTCTTCACCACTGGCACTGGGCATGGAAAAACCACGCAGACTGGTGACGATTGATGAGCCGTTTGCTGTCGGTGTTCACGAGATCACCATGGCCGAGTGGGACTTGTGCTTCAAAGACCAGGGCTGTACTTCACAACCGGGTGATAATGACTGGGGAAGAGCCGACCGGCCTGTCATGATGGTATCCTGGAATGATGCCGAGGAATACGTACATTGGCTCAGTGAAAAAACCGCTCAAAGCTATCGCCTGCCAAGTGAAAGCGAGTGGGAGTACTCTGCCAGGGCCGGCCAGGAAGGTGATTGGCCGGGCGGTGATGCCGTCGTGGTTTGCCAGTTTGCTAATGTAGCCGGTGCTGAAACCGGTTTTCGCTGGCAACATTCCCAATGTGCCGATACGCTGGCACTTGGAACCACTCCGGTGGGTTCATTCCGGGCCAATGCCTTTGGTTTGTATGATACGACAGGCAATGTGTCGGAGTGGACCGCTGATTGCATGAACCTGTCTTACCTCGATGCACCGGTAGACGGCAGCGCCTGGGGGCGGGGTATCTGTAGTTCCCACATGACCCGGGGTGGTTCATGGATCACCGGCAGCAAGGAAATCAGGCTACCGGCAAGGTTCAATCTAAAAAATGGCGATCGTAACGATTTCACCGGTTTTCGTGTTGTGCGAAGCATAGAAGAATGATTAATGAGAGTTAAGCCATGAAAGAACACCTGAAAATTATCGGCCTGTTATCTGTCTCGGTGTTTCTGTACACACCGACAGGTTTAACACAGGACGCTGAACAGTCTTCCTCAAAAGACACCAATGTGCCTGCAAGCCAGGAAGTTGAGATCAATGAAGATAATTACCGGCAGTTCATGGAACTCAAAAACGCCCGGCAACAACGAAATATTCTGCCTGAAGACGCCTTCAAACCCAATGCGGGTTTGCAAAAACTCGACAAGTTGCCCGAGGACTCTCAAAAACACCTTAGAAACCAGTTGCGCGAAATAATCGTCCAGGGTGACCAATGGCAGCCCGGTGATGAAAGCAAGCACTATCCCTATGTGCCCAGTAAGGCCGCCTCCACCAGCCCGGAGCTGCAAAAGAAAGAGGCTGAGGCCTGGGGGGAATTGGTAGATAGCTACCACAAACGTGAAGCCGAGATATATGAAAACTCAGCCAGGAGCCAGGCTGCGATGGCGCCTGATGGGGCTGCAAACGGTGGCTCAAATACCGGCAGCGGATCCCCAGGAGATGGTACTGGCCAGGCGGGTGCAGGTGGCGAGGAAAGTCGCGAGTCCAGACCGGAACAAAGCGGTTCCACTGACAGCTATTCACCCAGTGCTTCGAATGACCCGAATGCCAGGAACACGGGTGGCGTTTCTCAAAATGCCATGGAGTTTCTCAAGGGGCAAGGACTGACGAAACAGGGTCCGGGTGGAGCCGGCGAGAATACGAGTTCTCCTGTGGGAGATAGTCAGCAGGGAGACGCGTTGGAACAGTCGGAACAAACCGCCGATGCAGGACAGAGCACGAGTGAGAGCAACTCGGTTGCAACCGCTTCGAATGATGCTGAAGCCAATAGCATGGCCGGGTCTTCGCAAAATGCTCAACAGGACAGCAATGAGCAACAAGCTGCCAGCAACGCCCCCCCTACCCTCACATCGCTCGAATCCGGGAGTGAACCCGAAGGGGAAAGCACAACTGGTGTTTCCCAGAATGCCCTTGAATTCCTGATCGGAGAAGGTCAGCAGCAGGGACAAGATCAGGCTATGCCTGCTGACACTTCAACTCCAACAGGCACACTCAGCATTAAAGACCTGATGAATGCCAAGGGAGTCGGTGGTGCAGATAGTGCTCCTCCACCACCACCAGCTAAACCGAAAGATGCACAGGAGCCAATCGAAACCCCGCCCAACAGGGATGGGGGCGGTCAGTAACCGGGTATTTTACCTGGCAACCACCTGTAGCAAATCCCGCAATGCGATAACCGTTGCTTCTACACCTAATCGTACAGACTCCTCACCTTTCACTTTAAATAAAGGCGAATGATGAGATGGAACAGGTGTTCCGCCGGTTGACCGACCAGCATCGGCGTACCGATCCGGGTTGCGATGAAAATGCTCAAACAAGGCACAGGAAGAATAAAGTCCCGTTTAGTTGCTATCAACTATCACAGCTATTCTCTATTTCTTTGGCATTTACTGGTTTAGCAACTATGCTTACTAATAAGAGCAAATAAAAAGAAGCCAGCATTTGTCGATAATCAGAGAGCTCAAACGTCGAAACGTCTTCAAGGTGGGCATCGCTTACGCGGTAACCACCTGGGTGTTGTTGCAACTCGCCGATACCGCTACTCAAATTCTTCAGCTACCCGAATGGGCGCCAAAATTAATCCTGCTGATGCTGGTGGTGGGTTTTGTGCCGGCCCTGATTTTGGCCTGGGCCTTTGAGCTGACACCGGAAGGTATCAAGCTGGAAAAAGATGTGTCGCGGGAGACATCCATCACGCCAAAAACCGGTCGTAAGCTGGATTACATCATCATCGTTTCACTGGGCTTGTCATTGGGCTATTTTATCTGGGAGTCACGGTTTGAGCAGAAAACCGTCGAATATGAAGCCGCCGTCACTGCCGCCGGGAGTGTAGAGCTTGCGATTGAGCAACCCGTTTCTCAACCAAGCCCCGAGCCAATGGATATCGATCAGAACTCCATCGCAGTCCTGCCCTTTGCCAATCGTAGTGCGGACGCTGGGGATATTTATTTTACCGATGGCATACATGATGACCTGCTGACCCAACTCTCCAAAATCGATGCTTTCAGCGTCATATCGCGGACCTCGGTCATGGAGTATCGCGACACCACCAAGAACCTGCGTCAGATCGCACGCGAATTAAGCGTCGCGAACGTGATGGAGGGCTCTGTA
>CBDTVF010000219.1:0-5717 GCA_965363775.1 uncultured Gammaproteobacteria bacterium | reverse complement strand
CGTGGGTAACTTGTTACCCACGACTTAAAACCAGCAAATCGTGGGTAACTTGTTACCCACCCTACGACTCGCCGTGCAAAACTGAGACACGCCGCTCCTCGGTAACTGCTCCTGCGTTACTCTACCTCCTGCGTCCCTGCAGTCGTGCGCATCCCTGCGCCCGCGGCATACCGTTCATCCTGAACATAACCCACCCTTGTACAAACCATCAAATACGGGATAAACCTTTTTTGATCAGGATTTTTTGGGACGCACGTAAATAACCAGGCTGTGGTCTTCAATGTCATAACCGTGTTCTTCCGCGATCTCAGCCTGCAATCTTTCAATTTCCTGGTTGGAAAATTCGATTACCGTTCCGGTTTCGACGCAGACCATGTGGTCATGGTGCTCACCTGAGTCCAGTTCATAATAGGCCTGACCGCCCTCAAAATTATGTTTGACCACCAGTCCGGCCGTCTCAAACTGGTTGAGCACGCGGTAAACTGTTGCCAGCCCGATGTCATCACCTGCCTGTATCAGGACCCGATAAATATCGTCTGCCGTCACATGTTTATTACCCACTTCCTCCAATAAATCGAGTATGCGTTTTCTGGGCTGGGTTACTTTTAGACCAACTTTTCGAAGATTTCCGCTGTTCACTGTTTTATCCTGTTTTTAATAATTTTACATTAGCCTGTTCTTCATCACTGCGGACTATTGTATCATTCACCGCCTTGATCTTATGTATCAGCAACCGCTGAAGGAACTAAATGACCAGGTATTTGTTAATTGCCCTGATGGCCGTCCTTATATTAAATACAGGATGCAAACTGATCTACAAGCAAAATGTTCAGCAGGGCAATGCCCATGAACAGGAAGATCTGGATCAGCTCGAATTGGGAATGACCAAAAAACAGGTTGCATATTTGCTTGGCACACCCGCTGTTCATGACCCGTTCCATCAGAACCGTTGGGATTATATATCAATGCTGAGCCGCCGCGGTGGTGAACCAGTGAAGCGCCTGGTGACACTGACTTTTGAAAATGATGTGCTCACCGGAACCGAAGGCGTCGGTGATTCAACCGGTGGTGACATCAAGGCCCTGGCAGAGACCCAGTCAGCTGTCCGTGATATTGACGACATCGAAACAGCCAAAGGAACACAGCTTGTCACCGATGACGGTGTGATTAACTGGACCCTGCAATTGGGTGCATTCAATACCCACGAACAGGCAGTGGAATTTGCACAGGCAGTCAGAGCAAAAGGCTTCCCTGCTGAATTTGCCGAACAAATCGTACCCGGACTCGGCACACGTCACCAGGTACGCTCGGGGCTTTATGACACATACAATGAAGCCATTGCTGCGCTCCAGATTGTTGAGAAAGCCATGAATGTGGTGGGTATTACAGTTCCAATTGATATACCGATAGAACCTTAATTCGAATATTCATGATGTAACCAGATCACTGCATTGCAGTGATCTGGCCATGGCGTATACTTATTGCCGCGCATTAGAGAAGCTCAATTGGTTGTTTTTTGGCGGTTTAATATGAACTGTAAAATAGTCCTCATAGTTGTGGTAATGTTGTTCCCGGGCGCCATCCATGCTCAATCGCAAGAAGGTAACCCGGGTTCGAAAGGTACTATCCCCAAGGCCGTACAGGACCATAACCGATGGGTAATGGACCAGAAGAGTTGGGGTTTGCCAAATGCTGCGGACGTAAAAGCGGCCCAAAGAGCTGCTGCACAGGGGCTTGCACCCGCGCAATTCCGCTTGGCCCTGATGTACAGCAGGGGTTGGGGTGTACAACAAAGCGAGGTAAAAGCCGTGAAGTGGCTTCGCAAGGCGGCAGAGCAGGATTTTGTAGAGGCCCAGTACAACCTGGGAAGCCGCTATGACAGTGGTCAGGGTGTAACACAAGACCATGCCAAAGCTGCCAATTGGTTTCGCAAAGCAGCTAAACAGGGTTCTGTAAACGCGCAAAAAAACCTGGGAGCAATGTATGGCCTCGGTCAAGGCGTGCCAGGGAATTATTCTGAAGCTTATGTCTGGTCGAGCATTGCAGCAGAATCCGGTGACAAAGGCGCAATCATTAACCGCAATCTTGCCGCCAATAAACTCTCACCTGTCGATTTAAACATTGCGCAAAAGCGAGCAACGGACCTGTATGAGGAAATACAGCAAAGGAACTTGAAGGCCAGGTGAAGCCCCGCCAATTAGCGGGAAAGACGATGTCAGGGTTTCGCCTGTTTCAAAGCGCGCTGGCGTCGAACCTCTTTTGGGTCCGCAATCAGGGGTCGGTAGATCTCTACCCGGTCACCATCGCGGAGTACCTGTTCCGGGCTGGCTTTTTGACCGAAGATACCGACTTTTTCCAGGTCAAGTTCAAACCCCTCAAACATTTCGACTAAACCAGACCGGCTAATAGCATCGGCAACTGTCGAACCAGTGGCAACTTCCAGCGTTATCAGTTCCTGTCGTTGGGGCATGGCCAGGACGACTTCCACCTGGATGTTTTGTTGACCGCCCTGCCCGGTCACCGCTGATACACCAGTTCTGCGCGTCTGCAGAAATTTTCAACCAATCGATCCGCGATTTTTCCAAATCCTTTGCCAAAAAGTTTTGCCATCGGACCCTTGCTCATTTCGAAATCCAGCTCCAGGCTGATTTTACAACCGTCCTCACCCAGTTGGACAAAAGACCATTTACCCTGCAGGTCCCTGAATGGCCCTTCAAGTAGCTTCATTTCAACCCGCTCACCTGGAACCAAAGTATTGATGGTCGTAAAGCTCTGCCTGACACCAGCAATCAGGACTGTCAACGAGGCCTTTTGACTTGTACTATCCTGTTCGTGGACCATCGTGGCAGTACACCAGCTTAAAAACTGGGGATAAGCTGGAACAGCCTCTACCAGTTTGTACATGTCCATCGCACTGTGAGTGACCAGTGCTGAGCGTGCTATTTTCATAAGTTCCGAGTTCCGGCGTCCGAGTTCCGGCGAATGGGAAATTCTACACGATAAAAGCCAGGTGTAGTGCATCGTAATCAATGGAGGTATGTCGTTACACGCAGTAAAATGGCCGATTGAATGGATGACAAAAATGAATAAAAAGACCACAAACGGTACAAAAACGATCGCCCGAAACAAGCGGGCCCGTTTCGACTACCACATCGAGGAAAGGATTGAGGCCGGTTTGTCCCTGGAGGGGTGGGAAGTCAAATCCCTGCGTGAATCGCGCGTCCAGTTTGCTGACAGCTACGTGTTATTGAAAGACAACGAGGCATTTCTTTTCGGCTGCCGCATCGATCCACTACCGACAGCCTCCAAACATATCACACCGGATCCCACGCGCACCCGCAAACTGTTGCTGCACCGACGCGAAATTGATCGCATCACCGGACTGGTTGAGCGTAAAGGGTTTACCGTGATTCCGACTGCCATGTACTGGTCACATGGCAAAGTTAAAGTGGAAATTGGCACTGCCAAGGGCAAGAAAGCGCACGACAAACGATCAGACCAGAAAGACCGCGACTGGCAACGGCAAAAAGCACGCATAATGAAACATGGATAAACCATGAAGCTCATGCAACAGCCGCCTTGATCATCTCTGATCAGGCACTGAAACCCGAACCAATTTACCCCGACTGTGGATTGCAACCCATCAATCCCACTTGAACCCTGTTGTGGCCCCTGTTGTTGGGTTAATATGCATAAATGGCCACGCAAAAAGATCACCACAGGAATGGTCAAGAACCGATCCTCGTTGGTGTCATAGATAAAAGCCCACTTATGTGTACGGCGCTACGCACCTTGCTCGGCGAAGATGGCCGTTTTGAGGTTGTTTGCATCTGCAAGAACGCTGAAGAATTCATGCAAAAGGTCGGTACGGTTGTGGTAGATGTTGCCATCGCTGGCTGGATTATTCCGCCCGGAGATGCGCGTTTTATTCTTGACCAGCTACAAACCCGAACTAATGCGCCGAGGGTGGTTGTTTACTCCGGTATCGAAAGTGAATCCGCACCGGCACACGTGCTGGCCCATGGTGGCGCAGCGTTTGTATCTAAAAATGAAGAACCGGGATACCTGCTTGATACGGTCGCGGAAGTCGCCCGGGGGCGTATGGTATTTCCCTATCTCGATGTCAGCCGGATCAATGCAAATCCCCTGAGTGCATTGACCAAGCGCGAACTTGAAATTCTTTCCTCATTGGCAGCGGGACGGACCAATAAGGAAATAGCTGCCCGAAAAGGTGTTTCAACCAATACCGTCAAGTATCACATCAGAAACCTGTTTGAAAAACTGAGTGTCTCCAACCGTGGTCAGGCCATCGCCCTGTATCTGAAAAGCTGACAACCTGCTGAGGACTGCGACCGATTGGGCGCCCTTTCCGGAACAACATAAATGACATCACACCCCAAAAACCTGTGGCCAATACCCGTGCAATTAGTTGCTGCGATCGCCTACGAGCTATCACAACAGGGTGTTTCAACGGAACAATTACTGTCCGGAACAGGTGTTTGCCAGCGAGATATTAAAGCACCCAAGATGCTGCTGCCATATCGCACCACGGTGCAAATAATTACCCAGGCGATCCAGCTCAGTTCAATTCCAGGGCTAGGACTGGTGATAGGTACCCGGCAGACTCCGTCCAGTATGGGCATCCTGGGCCATGCCATCAATTGCTGCGCGAGTGTTGCGGACGCAATGAATATGGCCGTTAAATACGCCAGGGTATCCAGCACCCTGCTGCTGACACAGTGGTGGCAAGAAAATGACAAACTCTACTGGTCACCGGATTCGCCGATAGATCTGGGTGAGGTTTTGTGCTTTGCTGTGGAAGAGGAATTCTCGATGCTGGGTAGGGTTTTTGAAATGCTTACTGGCAAACCCCTGGTCCTATTGGAGGCGCATTTTCGATACCCTGAGCCAGAGTATGTTTCACAGTATGTACACGCCTTCAATTGCCCTTTGTTTTTTTCGGCGGATAACAACCAACTCATTATGGATAGCAAGGTAGTGCATTTCCCGATATTACAGGCCAATCCTTTGGGTATTGCTGCAGCCGAGCGCATGTGCATTGAGTTTCTCAATTCCAACCCGGCCACCGACGACCTCACTATGCGTATTCGCCAGCTTATATTGGAGGAGAGAAATGATTGTTGGGGAGAAGAGCATATTGCTGCAAGGTTGAATATCACCTCCAGAACGCTACGCAATCAACTTCGTCGGCTGGGCACTAGCTATCTGACGATCCTAAACAGCCTGCGTGAGCAGATTGCTAAAACTGATCTAGACAGATCCAGCAAGTCTATCAGTGAAGTCGCCGCAGATGTTGGCTATAGCGATACACGATCTTTTCGCAGAGCTTTCAAAAAATGGACTGGAATGACACCGGGTGAATACCGTACAAGACGGTGAACATTTGACTGAAATATTTTCCGAAAATGTCCCTCTGATTTACCAGTTTCACCCTTGGTACTTTGAACACAGCCTGTAAAACTTCACCAAGTCAGGAATCCTGCGTTCACTTGGTGACGCAGGTTATATCTGCTAGTTACGCCCATCCTTCAGCATTCAATCCAGATTAAATTCTGAAAATTAGAATATGACAATGAAAATTTCACGCAAAATGTGTTATTTGATAGCTATAGCCGCTTGTATTTGTAGCGTCCAGAGCAGTATGGCTGCTGAAGGTGGCGGTAGTCACTATCTCCAGGGAACCTACGGTGATTTTG
>CBDTVF010000218.1:0-5731 GCA_965363775.1 uncultured Gammaproteobacteria bacterium | reverse complement strand
GATCCGCAATTGAGCGGGTAATGGCCTGACGAATCCACCAGGTTGCATAGGTCGAAAACTTGTAACCACGGCGGTATTCAAATTTATCGACCGCTTTCATCAGGCCGATGTTGCCTTCCTGGATCAGATCGAGGAACTGCAAACCGCGATTGGTGTACTTTTTGGCAATCGATATCACCAGCCTGAGGTTGGCTTCAACCATTTCTTTCTTGGCCCGACGTGCCTTGGCCTCACCAATAGACATGGCGCGGTTGATATCCTTGAGTTCGGCGATCGTGATGCGGTTAGCCGTTTCACGACGTGCGAGCCTGACCTGCACCTCCCGAATATCGGCAGTATATTCACTTAGCGCAGTGACCCATTTTTGCTTGCCTGTCAAAACTGAATCGAGCCAATCGATATTGGCTTCGTTTTGGTGAAAGCTCTTGATGAATGACAGTTTAGGCATTTTTGCCTGGCGAACAACCATTTGCAGAATGGCCCTTTCATGTTCACGCGTACGTGACACGGCATAACGTAAACGATCGACGAGATGGTCAATCATTTTCGCCGGCAACTTGAGATACCTGAACATATTGGCCATTGCATCCAGTTCTATCTGGGCCTTGGCATCACCGGGACCATTTTTCTCATTCAGTTTGACAAACTTTGCGTGATGGTTGCCCAGCTTCTCGAAGTGTGCCGCGACTTCTTCGAGATCCGGTCCTGTTGGCCCTTGATCCTCTTCTTCCTCTTCTTCCTCTTCTGCGACTTTGCCGCCTTTTTTAGCAGCAGCGGCAGCAGCATTCTTTTTTATTACATCAGCTGGTTTCTTGGCCACCGGGATGGGTTGCTCCGGAGCATCCGGGTCGACAAAATCAAGCATGACCTCGGTCAGACGTTGTTTGCCCTCCTGATGCCGGATATAGCCATTCAAAAGTGTCGTATGCGTATTCGGGAAACGCGCCAGTGCCAGGTGAACCTGTTTCAGGCCCGCCTCAATACGCTTGGCGATGACAATTTCGCCCTCGCGGGTCAGCAGTTCAACCGTACCCATCTCGCGCATATACATACGCACGGGGTCAGTGGTGCGCCCGATTTCGGTTTCGACAGCGGCCAGCGCAGCTGCTGCTTCTTCAGCCGCTGAATCGTCATCGGATGTCGATGCTGCATCATCATTCAGGATCAGCGTATCGGCATCGGGTGCTTTTTCGTGCACCGAGATACCCATATCATTGATCATGTTGATGATGTCTTCGATCTGTTCCGGATCAACGATATCATCGGGCAGGTGATCGTTTACCTGGGCATAGGTGAGGAAGCCCTGTTCCTTGCCCTTGGTGATCAAATCTTTTAATTGCGACTGCTGACTTTGATTCATAAATTTTGCTTCGCGATAATTAACTATAGTCCATGAAATTCACTCTGGCGACTCTGATTGCCAGAGAATTCATTTCACTCAATCTTGTTGGCCTTCAAACAGCTTTTTCAGCGCTTGCTGACGTTGCTGTAACGCCCTGTATACTTCCCGTTGCTCAATAATATTGGTCACCCGGGATAGCAATAATTCTACCCAGCTCAGGCGAATGCGATTCGTCGCATCGATAAACTCCTGAGCCTGACTTTCTTCGTCTCCAGGAAGATGCCAAACAGCCAGCTTCTCCATATGCGGCAAGGCCGGGTGCTCGTGCCACAGCTCTATAAACTGCGCGGTTGTGATATTAGGGCGTTTGGCGCAGAAATCAACAAGTTCACGGAAGAATTCCACACCCTGGATATCTTCATTGCCCGGCCCGATGAATTCTTCCGTATTTTCGAGCCTGCCGACCAGGGAAGGATTTTGTACCAAATGTGCCATTGCTGTACGCATGGACGTACGCTTTTGCACAGGTTTACCCCTGTCAGTTACGCTGGCTGTCCTTGTTGGAAACGATGCTTGATGGTGTTGCAGCCTGTGCTGCGCAAGGGTTTCAAGCTTCGCGGTCATCATGTCACGAAACACACCCTCAGGAATGGTTTCAATAAAAGGCTGTGCTTTTTGAACCAAGCGCGCCCGGCCATCGAGGCTGCTGATATCTGTTTCATCGGTAAAATGATTGAAGAAAAACTCCGACAAAGGACTGGCATCCTCAATCTGTTGCGCAAAAACATGTTCGCCGTGCTTACGTACCATGCTGTCCGGATCTTCACCATCAGGTAAAAACAGGAATTTTGCCTGCAGCCCTTCCCGCAACTTGGGCAATGTAGCTTCCATTGCACGCCAGGCCGCCTTACGACCTGCTTTGTCGCCATCAAAACAATAAACCAGGGTGTCAGCAGCACGAAACAGAATCTCCACCTGAATAGCCGTGGTAGCGGTCCCGGATGTCGCCACTACATTCTTGAATCCGAACTGTGCCAGTGCGACCACATCCATATAGCCTTCTACGACGATGATGTTATCCAGCCGACTGGAGCGTTGACGGGCCAGGTAGAGGCCGTAGAGCTCCCTGCTCTTGTGATACAGGGCAGTTTCAGGTGAGTTCAGATACTTGGGGCCATCATCGGACAGGGCCCGGCCGCCAAATGCAATCACACGCCCCCTGCGGTCATGGATGGGGAACATGATGCGCTCACGAAATTTGTCGTAACTACCGCTCTTGCCTTCACTGAGCATACCGGCCTGTTTCAACTGATCCAGTTTTTTCTCATCAGTCCCCAGATGTTTGATTAGCGCATCCCAGCCTGCAGGCGCATAGCCAATATCAAAATCACGACTGACCTCGCCGGACAAACCGCGTCCCTTGAGATATTCAATCGCCACAGGGTTGTTTTTAAGTTGATCGACATAAAACTTTGAACAAGCGGCCAGCATGTCGTAGAGACCTGTGTCCGGACGAGCTTGAGGGCTACCGCTTGTTGGTACTTCAAGACCGGCAGAACGGGCGAGATCCTCCACGGCATCGAGAAATTCCAGCCCTTCATACTGCATCAGGAAACCAATCACTGATCCATGCGCACCACAACCAAAACAATGATAAAACTGTTTCTTGGGGCTAACCGTAAACGAAGGGGTTTTTTCATTGTGGAAAGGGCAACATGCCTGAAACTCACTTCCCACACGCTTTAGTGGGACGCGTCGCTCGATCAACTCAACGATATCGCTTCGCGCCAGTAACTCTTCAATAAAAGAATCAGGTATGAGACCGCTCATGAGCTTTGAATCTGTGTGTGAATCGCCCGGAAGAGCAGTTGAAATGATGTAATCAGGCCGGTGGCCAGGGGCATATTCAGGCGCCGAGCTGTGCTTTTACGGCGTTGCTGACGGCCTTCATATCGGCCCGACCCTGTACTTGAGCGCGGAGTTTATTCATCACTGCACCCATATCCCGGATACTGCTGGCACCCGTTTCAGTCATAACCTGGCTGATTAATGCAGCCAATTCATCGTCGCTCAGCGCTTCGGGAAGATAGACAGCAATCAACTCAAGCTCGAATTTTTCCTGCGCGGCCAGGTCATCCCTGCCAGCATTTTCATACTGCTCAAGGGAATCTCTACGTTGCTTGACCATTTTATCCAGTACGGCAAGTACCGCCGGGTCATCCATTTCGATGCGTTTGTCAATTTCGATCTGCTTGATTGCAGCGGTGATCAAACGCAATGCGGTCAGACGCCTTTGATCGCGCGCGCGCATGGCGGTTTTCACATCTTCCTGGATTTGAATCTTCAGTGACATAGTCATGGCGGCAACTTCTAAAGAGATGGAAATCTTCCGGTCAATGATTTTTTAATTCAACCCGAAACAGGCGCTCCGGGGCCGGAAAAAATCAAACAAAATCAATACATACGGGTACGACGAATGTTATCCCGTGCGAGGCGACGCAAATCACGTTTTACGGCTGCTGCAGATTTACGTTTGCGTTCCTGTGTTGGTTTTTCGTAGTACTCACGACGACGTGTTTCCGCCAGTACTCCGGCTTTCTCGCACGAACGTTTAAAACGACGCAGTGCATATTCAAATGGCTCGTTCTCGCGAACTTTTACGCTTGGCATTGTTACTCCGGTTTCTCAGTTATGCCCTTAATGGGCGTAGCCAGATATTTTAACCTTTAAACCTAGGTTCTTGCAAAGAAAAATCAATTTTAACCCGCAATTGCCACTGCCCCACCCCTGCGCGGGTCGCCTGCGGCACGGAATTCGCCGTTGGAAAGATGCTCAACCGCATGCACACCCCCAAAAAACAGGTTGTTTCCCGGCCACTGCTCTACACCCGGCCATTCGTTCTCCAAAGACGCGACTGCTGCATCTGAAAATCCGCTTTCAATGTTCAGGTGGTTACGCTCAAGATGTAGTCGCGGCGCGTTTACTGCATCTTTCAGACCCATATCAAATTCCAGTACATTGGTCAGAACCTGCAATATTGCACTGCGTATCCGGTTGGAACCTCCTGAACCCAATGCAATCTGCCCACCATCGGGAAGGCTTGCGATGGTTGGTGTCATCATGGATGCCAGCCTCACGCCGGCAGGCATACAATGAAATCCACCGGGGCTAAGGTCTTCTTCACCCATCATGTTATTCAGCATGATGCCACTACCCGGCAACACATAGGCTGAACCCTCACCGTTCGACAAGGTCAGGCTGGCCAGGTTACCTGCCGCGTCTGCCACGCTGATGTGTGTTGTTCCCCGCGATGCCATTGCCCCGGTCTGCAGGGTCTTGCGCCATTCCAACAGGTTCTTCTCCGACAGAATCGTCGCGGCAGTTTCATCATTCAACCCCGCTGCCAGACCATGGCGTTGGCGCACCAGGCTGGCAGCCTGCATCACCCCGGCCAGTGCCATCGCATGTTCCGGACTGCCCCAGTCATTCTCACCTGGACGGATTTTGCTCAACAATGACAACGCGAATACCGTCAGGCAACCACCCGGCGAGGGTGGACTGTTAACACTTATCTTTGCCCCATGAGATGTTACCGTGACAGGCTTGCGCAAAATCACATCATACGATTGCATGTCAGACGCACTGATCTGCCCGCCATTTTGCCTGCAGTCCCTGACCAGTTGCCGTGCCGGTTCACCCGTATAAAACCAACGTGAACCATGGCTTGCCAATGCCTCGAAAGAATTCGCCAGGTCAGGGTTGTAGATAAATTCCCCGATCTCAGCCAGTCGACCCGGGGCGAACATGGGAGACGCAAATGCCTTCGCTTCCGGAGAGGCATCAATAATCGGCTGTAGTATTTCGTTGATGTATTTTTGTAGCCGATTGATCCTTAAGCCTTCACGGGCCAGTTGTACGGCTGGCTCAATAATCTTTTTCAACGGCAAACGGCAATACGCCTCATGGATGGAAAACAGACCGGCTACAACTCCAGGCACGGCAATCGAACCCATGCCAATATGAAATTCCTGGGTAGTGGTACCAAAATCTGCCTGGATCGGATAGAAGTCCAATTCACCTTCTGTGGCGGAAGGTGTCTGGGTGAAAAAATCAAAAACGCGAGAATCTCCACCTGCAGTTTGCCCCAGCAAAAAGCCACCACCGCCGAGGCTGGCCAGCATCGGCTCACACACACAGGCCGCACACATGGCACCCAAGGCCGCATCAAAGGCATTGCCGCCTTCCTCAAGTAGTATCCTGGCTGCCTTAGAGGTTTCTTTGTGCCCCGATGCCGCAACCCCAAGGGGTTTGCTCAAAATCTGACTCCGATTGGTTATTAGAGAGTATGTTAACCCAGTGTCGGATAGTGTTTACCATAATCTTCAACGT
>CBDTVF010000217.1:0-5738 GCA_965363775.1 uncultured Gammaproteobacteria bacterium | reverse complement strand
TTACCCGCCGAGGTATCGGCGAATCCCTGTCTCAGACTATCTGCAATATCGGTGGCAACCAAGCCTCTGGCCGCCAGTTCCCTGGGTGAAAATTCCACGTGCATTTCCGGGTCCTGCAAACCGATGGATACAATGGCGTCAACGCCGTGGATTCGCTCCAGGTCCTCTTTAACAATTTTGGCCTGCTGGCGCAATTGTTCGTCATAGGCCTGCCCTTCAACCACCACCATGGCCGTCGGGAAACCACTTGAGGTGGTGACTTCAAGGATATAGGGATCTGTCGCATCTTCCGGTAATTCGTCATTCGCCTTGTTTTGCACCTCACGACGGACATCGTTGATACGTTTATCAAACAATGCCTCGGACAGGTCTCTGAAACGAATCAGGATACTGGACGAACTCTCGCGTGTGGTACTGATCACCCAACGGATATCCTGGACATTGCGCATCGCGTCTTCCAGCGGTCCCGTGACCAGTTCTTCAACGTCCTCGGCAGATGCACCTGGTAACACTGTGGTCACCATCACCCAGTTGAAATTGATTTCCGGATCCTGCTCGCGTGGCAGTTCGAGAAAAGACATGGCCCCCATCACCAATACCACTGTGAAGAGGATATTGACCAGCGGGTGGTTGGTTAACAGGCTTTTAAACATGATGGCTTCTGAATGATCCGATCAGATTATTGCTGCACGGAGACAGTTGCACCATCTTGCAAGCGTTCCCGGCCCATGGTGATGACAAGACTCGAGCCAGGCAGCCTGACGCGGGCAGGGCGACCTTCCTGTGCGCCGGGCAAGGGCTCAAACCTGGCTTTACCCGCATCGATCAAAAAGACACCAAGAGCACCATCACGCCGGGAGATCAGATTAGAAGGCAGCATGCCTTTGCCAACCATCCAAACCAGTTCACCACTACGCCCTACTGAAGGTGCATCAGTGACAAATGCAAACCTGGCCTGACGGGTGCGTCCCTCACTTTCAATGACAGGTGACAATCGCAGTAATTCAACCGGCCAACTTTGACCTCGTGATTCAAAACGCATCATATCCGTATTGCGAACCTCATTGGCCTGGCTGTCGGGGATTTTGGCATCCAACTCAAACTGGTCAACCTGGGTCACGCCAATCAAAGGGTCTCCGTTTCGAACGAAACTACCGACCTGCGCCATGCGTTTACCAACAACGCCATCAAAAGGAGCCCTGAGGCTGCACTTGTCGAGGTTTCGTTGGGCAATAGAGACGGCCACTTCATTGGCCTGTATCTGGGCATTGAAAACCATGACATCAGTTTCACGCTCAAGCAGTTCATCTGCTGAAATATACTGCTTGTCACCCAGTGTTTTTGCGCGGTTTAACTTGGCTTTTGCCTGGCTTAAACGCGCCTGGCTCGAAGCAAGGTTTGCCTTCGCCTGTTTTAAGTTCAACTGGTAGTCGGTCGGGTTCAGTTCCAGCAACAGATCGCCTTTTGCAACGCTCTGCCCGACATCAGCGTGTACGGAAAGCACTACGGCAGAAACTTCAGCGCTGATACTTGAATCGTTCAATGCCCTCACTTCTGCGGGAGCCCTGCGTTCAAAGTCAACCAGGACCTCACTTAAGGGCTGGGTGCGAACACTTATGCCTGCCTGTGCCCAGGCTGATACGGGCATGGAAAGGCAAATGAGTATGATCCATATGAAACGCATAACGGTTGTTTCCTGACCTGTTTGTGTGAAGCAGCTCAGGACACAATAACAACTACCCCAATCCTGAGCCAACTTTATATATGGTACTTCTGTTCATTTTATAAAGGTTCAGGCGCAACCGGCTTTTGAGCAATCAGATGGACATCGCTAATGGATTTCTCAAGAAACCCGCCCTCGCAATAACACAAGTAGTACTCCCACATGCGGATGAACGCATCCGGGTAGC
This sequence comes from uncultured Gammaproteobacteria bacterium, assembly GCA_965363775.1. Classification (GTDB taxonomy): domain Bacteria; phylum Pseudomonadota; class Gammaproteobacteria; order Xanthomonadales; family SZUA-36; genus SZUA-36. The sequence continues at coordinate 3,828 of CBDTVF010000217.1, read as the reverse complement.
CCATGTTACGGACATGGGCGATTTTTTCAAAAAAGTTACGACGCCAGTGATTAAGTGTGGTTGCATAGTGCAATCCGATATCGTCTACCCGGGTAACCTCCATGTCAGAGACCCGTGTTATAACGGTCCGCATTTCCCGCACGGAGGGCAGGCAGCTACCCGGGAAGATGTAACGTTGTATGAAATCCACATTCTTGCGGTATTCTTCAAAGCGATCGTCTTCAATCGTGATGGCCTGGATAAGCATGCGACCACCCGGTTTCAGAAGAGCTGAACATTTGGTAAAGTAGGTTTGGTATTGATCAGCGCCGATAGCCTCTATCATTTCGAGCGAGACCAGCTTGTCATACTGACCCTCCAGGTCGCGGTAATCCTGTAAATGCAGATCAATTTGCCCGCCTAGCCCCGCCTCTTCAATCCTTTGTTTCGCCAGTTGGTACTGAGCTTCAGAAATGGTGACAGTGGTGACCTTGCATCCATAATGACGCGCAGCATGCAGTGCCAACGCGCCCCAACCGCTACCGATTTCGACCAAGTGGTCACCTTTTTGCAAATCCAGGCGCTGACAGACTCTTTCCAACCTGACATGCTGGGCCTCGGCAAGGGATATATCCTCCGGTTCAAAAATGGCGCAGGAGTACATCATGCTGGCATCAAGCCATAATGAGAAGAAACCATTACCGAGATCATAGTGCGCGGAGATATTACGCTTCGCGCCCTGCCTTGTGTTTCGGTTAATCGAGTGAAAGAGTTTCTGTAAAGGCCTGGAAAACAGCGTTAGGGGGCCTTCCATATTGTCCAGCAAATTCCGGTTCCGAACCATGATCCTGACCAGGGAGACAAGGTCGTCGCAATCCCAATAGCGTTGCATCCACGCCTCGCCAGCGCCGATGGAACCGCCAAACGCCAGGTCGCCATAAAACCTGGGGCTGTTAACGGTAATGGTCGCTGTTAGTTCATCATCTCCGGGTTCGTCACCGAAAACATACTCCCGGTCGCCCTCACGGATGATCAGTCGCCCTCTTTCTAACTGCTTGAGGTGCCCTCCAAGAACCAGTTTTCGAGCCATACCATCGAGCAAACCCGGTCGGTTGGATACATTGAGGTGCCCTTCTGATTTCAGGGAAACAGCCTTCATGACTGGCCCCCTGCCATTTGATTCTTCTTATCAGGGTGGTCATGCACTGGTGCGCCTTTGAGCCAAAGCCGCAAGGCTTGCCAATGGATAGCCATGATTATCTTAAAGGTCATGAATGGATGAAACGTCAAAATTCTTGCCAGTGAAAACCCGGAGATTTCGGTTCGTTTAAAATTGAGGCTGGCATCGAATAGTCTCTCTCCGGAACGTGTGTTTTCCATAAACACGTTGAGCTTCTCGCCTGGAGCAGAGAATCTCCAACGGTAGTCAACATCCATCTGCATAAAGGGTGATACATGCATGGTTTTGGCTGGTGTGAACTCCAACTGCCCCGATGGCCCTGTGGGCTGACAATCCGACAATATATACATGGTTCTTTCACCCCAGGGTGTATTGTTGACTTCTGCAACGATGGTCTCAAGAGTCTTACCGTCTTGAGAAAAACAGTAATAGAAACTCACTGGATTAAAGCAGTAGCCGAAATAACTTAAATTGGTTAACAGGCGAATGGGTCCCTCAGGGCGCTTGCCGGTGTCCGCTTCAACCCTTTCCCGTATACAGGTATCAAGCGGCACTGCATGGTCACCAAAATGGTCCTGGCGACGAAATCGTGCCAACGCCCGCCGTCTTGTTGACCAGAACCAACGGTGCTTAAACACACTGTCCAGCTCAGCCAGGTCGAGGTAAACCATGAACATGTTGTAGCTGAATTCATGGCTGACCGGCTTTTGCCGCCGGTGTTTAACCCGCCCTTCGAAGATTGCACTGTTCATGCATGGACCTCTCTGTAAAATGTTCGAGTGCTAAAAGCGCACTGAGTACACCATCCTCGTGAAAACCGTAGCGCCAGTACGCGCCGCAATAATAGGTTCGCTTCGGGCCGTTGATTTCCTGATGCCGCGCTTGAGCGGCAATGGCCTGTTCGGTGAACACCGGGTGAGAATACTCAATGGTCTGCAGTACACGCTCAGGGTCGATTTTGTCGCTGTTGTTCAACGTCACGCAAAACTGTTCCGGTGCATCCAGACCTTGAAGAATATTCATATTGTAGGTCAGTGCCACCTTGTCCTGGTCTTCGGCGAGAACATGGTAGTTCCAGGCTGCCCAGGCCAGTTTCCTTTTTGGCATCAGGTTCGTGTCGGTGTGTAATACCGCTTCATTTGATTGAAAACGAATGGCGCCGAGCACTTGCCTTTCTTCCATGCTCGGGTCTTCCAGCATCGCCAGTGCCTGGTCACTGTGGCAGGCGAGGAAAACCTGGTCAAAGTACTGGGGTTCGGCACCGTTCACTTTCAACTCCACGTGTGTCGCAAAACGACGTATACGCTGCACCGGTGCATTAAGATGAATTCGATCCCGGTGACCCTGCACCAGTTTCTCAACATATCGGTTAGAACCACCTTTGATTACCCGCCAGGTAGGACGGTTATCCACACTGAGAAGGCCATGGTTCTTGAAGAAACGTATAAAAAACGCTGCTGGCATCTCTTGCATACCACCGGGTAGTGCCGACCAGATGGCTGCACCCATTGGGATGATGTAGTGCTCAATAAATTCAGAGGAGTAGTTTCGTGAACTGAGGAACTCTCCAAGACTGATGAGGTTTTCACCTTTGTCTAAAAACTGCAGCGCTTCACGTTCAAAGCGAAGCACATCACGAATCATCCGATAGAAAGAGGGTCTCAACAGGTTCCGTCTTTGTGCAAAAAGCGTATTCAGAGTGGCGCCTTTATACTCAAGCCCATTGCTCTCGTTTCTCATCGAGAAACTCATATCACTGTCCTGCCAGGCCACGCCGAGTTCATCGAGAAGTTCAATAAAGTTGGGGTATGTGCGATCGTTGAAAACAATAAAACCGGTATCAACCGCGTAGTCACGACCGGCCAGCTTCACATCAACGGTGTTGGTATGACCGCCAATCCTGTTGTCAGCTTCGAATACTGTAACCTCGTGGTGCTTGCCAAGGTGATAAGCAGCCACATTACCGGCGATGCCGGTTCCTACCACGGCGATTCTCATAGATCTGCTCCGTGAACCAGTGTTAATACTACCATTGCTGAGGTACCTCACGGATTTTGGACATGTCGTAACCGGCATTGGCAACCAGGCCAAGCATTGCATCGTACTGATCACTGCTGATTGAAGCGCTGCGGGCCATCACCCAGACATAGTCACGTTTATTTCTGCCGATGACTGTGACTTGATAATCGTCATCCAGATAGATGATTCGATAGTCCGCTTTTATCGGCCAGATAAATTGCATTCCCCACTCGGCATTGGTTTCCGAGTTACGAATAAAGCCACGTGGGTTGTATTGTTTCTTCTTTCCCTCAAAGCTTCCTTTATTGAAGGTAAAAGTGGTTGCGATACTGCCGTCTTCATCCAGTTTATATGACTCCACGGCGTTGTAGGCCTCGGTTTCTATCGATGTTGGGATGTTCGCGATGACATACCAGTCACCCATAAAACGGTTTAGATCGACATGATCCACCGTTGGTAAAGGCTCCACACTGCTGCATGCAGAAAGCATCAAACCTGTCAGCACGATGGACCAGCTGCGTAGCCCCATGGCAAAACTTTTGTCGGCTTTTGGATATGTTTCAAAGTAATTCATAGCTTAAAATCCGGTCACCCTTGGTGCGGCTCTCCAATGCCAGGACCTGATCGGTGGACAAACCAAGCCCCATCGC
>CBDTVF010000216.1:0-5794 GCA_965363775.1 uncultured Gammaproteobacteria bacterium | reverse complement strand
GGAAATCGTGGATGCTGCGGGTACGAAATTTGCCCTGCCTGGTAAGTCTATTTATATGGAAGATGGTGCTGGTTGAAGCGGAAATCGTGGGTTATGTACACCGGGAACCGGTCGAGAGGGCAGCCTGGGCTGTGTGCGGCGCGATTGTTTCAATTTTGCACGGATCGTAGGGTGGGTAACTTGTTACCCACGAGTAGTTTTACGGAGTGAGTAAGTCCCGCTCGGCCTGTTCCTCTGCTATTAATTCGTCCAGGGGGCGGGCGTAATATGCGAGCATTTTTTCCGGGGCAAGTTCACGTGCGCGGACCAGGCTGGTTTCCGCTGCTTCTGGCTTTCCGGACAAGTACTGCGTTTTGGCCATTGCATAGTGCAGCATGTGGTCGTCATCTCTTTTCTTTATCGCCCGTCGTAACAGACTGACGGATTCCTCGAATTGTTTCAGTTCAACGGCCTCGTCACTGAGATGCAACAGGTAGTACGGGTTCGCCCGACGATATCTGTCGACCCTGGTTTGCAGACTCTCTGCGGCCAGCAAGTCACCCTGCTCAATATAAATTTCATATAAGTTATTCATCGCGGAATATTGATTGGGATCAATTTGCAACGCTCTTTGTAACACCTTTACCGCATCATTCAGCTGCTCATTGCGACCTAAAACCACACCCATATTCACCCAGGAGTCCGTCATCTTGGGGTCCACGGCAATCGCAGCTTTCATATAGGCGTAGGCGGTAGGCAAATCATTTGCAAACAACGCCTCAGCACCAAGATTATTCAGATACAAGGCCTTGGCATAACTATCCTCTACGATCCGCCGTTGTGTCATCTTGTTAACCCTGATATCACTGAGATCCATCACATAATCGAAATTTCTACCTGATATCACGACATTAACGTGTTTCAACAACAACACGGTATCTTCACGACTGGACCATACCGGACGTCTGATTATCTCCTGGTAACTGGCTTTCAGCCCGGCCTGGCGGGCCAGTGCAATCATCATGTTGGAAAAACCAATACAGTTGCCCGATCGCGATTCAAAGGCTTCGGTGGCGGTCAATGTACGGGAATCATCGTATTCAAACCCCAAAACACCCGAGCTGCCGAGTGAATTACTTAACAGGTGGAGCCTCGTACCTGAGTTTGCATACTGCGATATGTACCGCTCCAGGAACTCTTCCATTTCAGGCGATACTGCCAGTACGTCTATATCGGGAAGCTGAACTTCAGGTCCGGCATGTAGCAATGGGGGTGCTGTGAATTTATCCAGTTGCTGGGAAGCACATGCGCTGAGCAAAAGCGTACCGGCCAGCAAAAGCATTGCCCTGCCGGGTAAGGAATATCGGGTTACAATGTCTCTTAAGATATTCACGGTTAAATACTTAGTTGTCACGTTAGTGTAGTGCTAGCCCTACACTAGACCACGATAACGTATTTGTAGTTCCTGAACCAAATCCGGACTATCCCAACCCAGGCTGCTTTATATAAAGAACACCATTGCATTATGCAAATTCCTTAAAACAATCTCAGCTTATGAGAATACAACCAGTATGATAGCCCTATGACTCATTCCGGCTCAGACATTTCAGCTCAAATATCCGGCATTTCGACTCAAATACTCGACTATGTCGCACTATTTACACGGCTGCAGGCAGGTCATACACTCATCACCGCTAATAGTCGCTTGTCCCGCGTATTAACCGATCAATACAATCAATGGCGTGTTAACAAGGGAGACAGGCAGTGGCAGAGTCCAAAAATTGTCTCCTGGAACCTTTGGCTTGATGGCCTTTGGGAAACAGCCAGCCTGCAATCCATACCCGGAGCAGGTCGCGCTGTGCCCGGCAACAGGCAATTGATCAGTTTGTGGGAGACCACTTTAAAGCAGGAGCCACTTGCGAACAGCTTGCTGCGCCCTGAATCACTGGCAAATCAACTACGCGATACCCGCAAATTAATTACCGATTGGCAACTGGACCTCAGGGATCCGGCCTGGTTTGGTGATGAAAATGAAAATCACGCGGCCTTCAAGCAATGGAATACGGCCTTTGAAAAACGTTGTACACAGGGCAACTGGATAAGCCCGGAAGATCGTACGGCGCTGCTTTTCAAAGCAATTAATGATGACAGCTTGTTGCCACCTGAAACCATTGACCTGCTGGGTTTTGATGAGTTTGATCCAGGCCAGGCAGATTTGCTTGGTGCATTAATCAGGGACGGTAATACGGTCTGCAATTTAACTATCCAATCCCGCCAGAATAAAGCTGTGCTGTTGAAATGCAGGGACAGCAAAAATGAACTTCAACAAATGGCGCGTTGGGTACGCTACTGGTTTGAGAAAGAACCACATGCCGGTATTGCCATCGTTGTTCCGGATTTGCAGTCACGGCGGCGGGAGATCGAGCGACAGTTTATGGAGATCCTCACACCTGCAAGCGAACCGAATGGCCCGCAGGAAAAACCATGGAATATATCCATGGGCACACCACTTGCCCGGGTACCCATGGTCGAAACCGCATTTGACTTGCTGACCTTGCTGGATAAACGCATCGACATTCAGGATATTGGCCGTGTTTTGAGATCTCCCTGGTTGCGGGGGGCAAAAGCTGAGCGCAACAACCGCGCGATGCTGGAAAAGTGCCTGCGGGATCATTACCCACGCCAACTGAAACTCAGCGAAATCAAGTATCGCGCAAGTGAAATCAAAAAACATGACCGTCAGCACAATGAATTGCCTGCGGATGAGCATGCGCCCCAGCCCTGGAACTGCCCTGAGTTAGACAGCATTCTTGCTGCGCTGATGCGCTTCGATCGTGAAAACAAGGGTACGCGCCCGACCTCGAAGTGGGCTGAATCCCTTGATCAGTTACTCGTGAGTCTCGGTTGGCCGCTTGCGGAAGAACTCCCGGAAGAACACGATCACAACTGGCAGGCTCTGCAAGCCTGGCGGGATGGATTACGCGAACTTGCCTCACTGGATGCCACTATTCCTGTGCTTGGAAGGGCCGCGGCCATCAATCAGTTAAAACAGATCTGCCGGGAAAAAGTATTCCAGCCACACAGCCCTGCCGCGGCCATCCAGGTTCTGGGTTTGTATGAGATCAGTGGATTACGTTTTGACCACCTGTGGGTTGTCGGATTAAACAACGACAACTGGCCACCCAGCGCCAGGCCCAACCCGTTTATTCCCGGCAAATTACAGAGGGCAGTTCAACTGCCCAACTCCAGCCCACAACGCGAACTGGACGTGGCGCACACCATTACCCGTCGCCTGCTGGAAACCGCCCCGGATTGCGTTTTCAGCTACCCGGGTCAGCTTGACGGTGAGGATGTCTTACCCAGTCCGCTGCTGGATAACAATGAGATTCGTCATCAGGCCGATGTGCCAACCTGGCAGGCTGACAATTGGCAGGAAACCGTTGCCAGGGCTGAAAAACCACAGATTAATCCGTTGCTGATGCCTGGCAGGCTTGCATACGATACCGCAAGAGGCGGCAGCACCATACTCAAACACCAGGCCTTGTGCCCTTTCCGTGCCTTTGCAAGCAATCGCCTCGGTGCCGATAGCCTGGAAACACCGGCTGATGGCATCAGTGCCAAATTGCACGGCAGCCTGGTGCACAACGTGTTGGAGTACTTCTGGATAGAAACCCAAACCCAGTCAGGCTTGCTGGAACTGGAAGAAGAAGCCCTCAGCACCCGGGTCAGAAAATATGTAAATTTCGTCACCTCCGAGGAACGTGGTCTGCAACAGCGACCGGCTTTTCGTGAGGTTGAATCAGACCGTGTTTACCGTCTTGTGATGGACTACCTGGAGCTGGAAAAGCAACGCGAACCTTTCGAAGTGGTCGGTTTTGAACAGGAAATACAACCGCTGATAGAAGGCCAGCCGGTACGTCTGTTCATTGACCGGGTTGATAAACTGCCATCCGGCGATGAGATCATCATCGATTACAAAACAGGCAAGGTGGATCCAAAGAAATGGTTTGGCAGGAGACCTGAAGACCCCCAATTACCGCTCTATGCCATCAGTGCAGAAAAGACACCGGGTGCCGTGGTTTTTGGCATCATTCGTGATGATGGTTGCCTGTACAAGGGTGTAGTCAACCGCGGTGGATTGCTACCCGGCCTACCGCCAAAGCTGGACAGCAGAACCAGCTACCTGGTTGAAGCCGGCCAGGACATGTCAGGAACCATCGATAACTGGCGGCAGACTCTGCATCATTTAATGGCGGATTTCTTAGCAGGTAGTGCACCTGTCGATCCAAAATCCGGTACGCGGACCTGTGAAAACAGCTATTGCGAATTGCACTCGCTGTGCCGTGTTGGTGAGCTGGAACAGCGTTGGAAAACCAGTCTGAAAATTGTACAGCAGGGGGAGTCGGGATGATTCACCCTTCTGACAGGGAGCAAAGAGAGTCTGCGCTTAATCTGCAGCATTCCTACATCGTGCAGGCACCGGCCGGTTCCGGCAAGACCGAGCTTCTGACCCAACGCATGCTTGGTTTGTTGTCACGGGTTGAAAATCCGGAAGAGGTGGTTGCCATCACATTTACCCGCAAAGCCGCGGCAGAAATGAGTCACCGTCTGTTCAAGCACTTACAGTCTGCCGCCAGGCAACAAAACGACACGAAAGAGAACGCGGAGCTTCAGCCCCATGAGCAGGTCAGTCGTGAACTGGCACTGGCGGTTTTGGAAAACGACAACATTCAAGGCTGGAACCTGCTTGAACAACCCAGCCGTCTGCGTATCCGCACGATAGACAGCCTGTGCAGTGAGCTTGCCCGCCAGTTACCCGTGCTTTCCGGGCTCGGCGGTGGACAACAAATAGCGGTGGATGCCGATGCCTTGTATCGCAAAGCTGCCGTGCGAACCATGTCCGTGATTGAAGAAAGCGGCGATGACCTGAAGGCAGATGTCATCAAGGTGTTGGATCGATATGACAATCAATATGACAGCCTGGTCGAGTTACTGACCAGTATGCTGGCAAGTCGGGAGCAGTGGATTGGCCACCTTCTGAATGCACGTTCAGGTGACGATTTCGACCGCCAGGGCATGGAGTACGCCTTACAAACCCTCGTCGAAACCCAGCTCGAAACAGCACGCCGGGTTATTCCTGATCAACTCCTGATTAAGCTGCCCCGTTTTTACAATTATGCGATCGGCAACGACGCGGACACTACAACCGAACTGAAGGCCTTACTGGAAGTTTGTGGTGGTTTTGATTGTGATTTTCTAGATCTGCCAACCAGCGCAGAGGCATTACCACACTGGAAAACCATGATCGGCAGCCTTCTGACCAAACAAGGTGAGGTGCGTAAATCTGCTCCAACTGAAAAAGGCGGCTTTCCCGCACCTTCAAAGGCAAAAGGCGAGGAGAGAGTCAGGCGTGCAGCATTCAAAACCGATTTCAAATCCCTGCTTGATGAATACCGTGAAAACGAAAGCCTGAGAATCGCCCTAAACACCATCAGCACATTGCCCTGTCCTGAATTTGATGATGAAGCATGGGAATCTCTCGAGTCGCTGATGCGAATTCTGATTCGTGCTGCCGAAAACTGGGAATTGGTAATGGCCGAAACCGGCGAGGTAGATTTTGGTGAAATCGCCTTTCGGGCCATTCATTCATTGGGATATGATGATGCACCCAGTGATCTGGCCCTGCGTATGGATTACCGTATACAACATCTGCTGGTGGATGAATTCCAGGATACCTCGGCCAGCCAGATCCGTTTGCTGGAACGGCTAACCGCTGGCTGGAGTGACGGTGACGGCCGCACGCTGTTCCTGGTCG
>CBDTVF010000215.1:0-5795 GCA_965363775.1 uncultured Gammaproteobacteria bacterium | reverse complement strand
GAGAATCCATTCTTCCAGCCCTGTACCCACCCCGGGTATGTAGTCCAGCATGGATGTACTGATAGTGATTGCCCAGTAGGCAAGCTGATCCCATGGCAACAGGTAACCGGTGAAGTTCGAAAAAATTACCACGCAAAACAGACATAAACCAATCACCCAATTGAACTGCCGGGGCGCGGTGAAAGCACTCGTGTAAAAAACCCTCAGAAAATGTAGAAATACGACAAATATCAGCCCATTGGCGCTCCACCGGTGCATGTTTCGAAGCAGACGCCCAAATGGTATCTGGTTGATCAAATAAACAACCGAGTTGTAGGCTCTGTCGGGAGAAGCCTCGTAGGCAAATTTGATCATCAGGCCGGTGCTGAACAGTAAAAACAAAAGCACTGCGGCAATGCTGCCCAGACCCCAGGTCAGGGATAATTTGAGGGTTTTTTCCGGAATAGCGCTGGGTCTGAAATGCAGCAGAAAACTCCGAAAAATTTTCGGTCGCTCACTATTCCCATGTTTTGTGTTTCGTTTGCCGGGGAAAATGGACAAATGAATACGTTGCAGGATATTCAAGGTTTTTTCATCACTAATGGTAGATGCAATTATCCACGATTTTTTTAGTCGTTGCCGGTATAAATTAACCATGATATGACATTGATGAAATATTCAAAACCATGAAGCAGGCGTCTTTATTGTCCTCCATTAAAATGGCGTGTATTGACTGGACTTACATCACTTCACATGGGATGCTTTGCATTCGAATTAAAAGTGGAAAGTCCGGCCGAAAAAGTGCTTGCCAGATTGGCAGCGTTGTATTGAATGGGGAAGATTTTACGTGAATCTGGAACAACGAATTGTGATAACCGGGATGGGGGCTGTTTCCCCCGTTGGACTCAACTGTCAGGAAACCTTTGACAGCTTGACGGCGGGAAAATCCGGTATCGCCAGAATCACTTCATTTGATGCGTCAGGCATCACATGCCAGGTTGCTGGTGAAGTGAAAGGCTTTGAGCCCGCAGACTATATGGATAGGAAAATGGCCCGGCGGATTGGGCGTTATGCGCAGTTTTCGATTGCTGCAACCCGGGAGGCTCTTGCCCAGTCGGGACTCGATCTGGCACAGGAGGATCCAAGCCGCATTGCCTGTATCGTCTCCTCGGCCGTTGCTGATTTTCCCATGGTTCAGGACCAAATGGAAAGGGTATTCAGCCCCGAGAGACGATCCATCAGTCCATTTACCGTGCCACGTGTCAGCACCAGTATGGCGGCGGGGAATATCGCACTTGAATTTGGCCTGACGGGAGTCTCATATGGTCTTTCGTCCGCCTGTGCGACTGGAAGTCATTCCATTGCCAATGCCCTGATGTTGCTAAGACTCGGGTTGGCTGATGTGGTACTGGCCGGAGGTGCCGAATCTGCAATCTGCGATTCGTTTGTTAGTTCCTACATCTCGATGCGGGCACTTTCATCCCGTAATGATGAACCTGAGCGGGCCAGCCGTCCTTTTGATAAAGACAGGGACGGTTTCGTTATTGCCGAAGGATGCGGGGTCCTGATTCTGGAAACCCTGGAACGGGCTCTGCAACGGGGTGCCCCGATTCTGGCTGAACTGGTTGGTATGGGTATGACATGTGATGCTTTTCACATTACCTCGGCTCATCCGGATGGTGAGGGTGCTGCCCAGGCCATGAATGCCGCTCTGAGTTCAGCCGGTTTGAACATTGAGGATGTTGATTATGTTAATGCCCACGGTACCTCAACCCAGGTCAATGATGGCATTGAAACCAAGGCAATCAAGTCGGTTTTTGGCAGTCGAGCCCATCAACTTCCCGTCAGCTCCACCAAATCAATGACAGGCCATGCGATCGGCGCAGCCGGTGCACTGGAGGCGGTTACCTGCATCATGGCATTGGGTGCCAATGTCATCCCGCCGACCATCAACCTGGATACACCGGATCCTGAATGTGATCTGGATTATGTACCCCATCATGCCCGTGACAAGGAACTGAATGTTGTGATGTCAAATTCTTTTGCTTTTGGTGGGCAAAATAGCGTGTTGATTTTCAAAAAATTTATCGCATAATATATTAAAATTAAATCACCTTGAAATAACGGGATAAGAGCAACAATGAAAGTGACACAGGCCGAACGTATCCCGAATCATATGGCGCCACAGAAAGGTGAGATCAGGCTGTTCAAGAACAGTTTGCTGGAGCGGTTAAGCAAGATTTCACCGCTGACAGTGCTATTGGTCTATCTGCCGATAATCGTTTTAGCCGTATGGAGAAGTTTTGTTGTCGGTGTTCCTGTTGGCACTTTTACGGTGCTGTTCCTGTCCGGTATTGCATTTTGGACATTGTTTGAATATTACTTTCACCGTTTTGTCTTTCACTTCACACCACGGGGAGAGTTCCAGGAGCGTGTGAGTTTTCTATTCCACGGTGTACACCACCAATACCCGAACGACAAGAAACGCCTGGTTATGCCGATCACATTAAGTTTGTTGATAGCCATCGTGCTATTTGCCCTGTTCAGGGCAATGTTTGGCGAATGGGTTTGGGCTTTCTGGGCAGGTTTTGGCTTGGGTTACCTGGCCTATGACATGACACACTACAGTATTCATCACTTCAAATATCCGAAAACGAAGTGGCTCAAACGTTTGTGGAAATCACATATTGATCACCATTATCGTGACTCGAACAAGGGCTATGGCGTGTCTTCCTCTTTTTGGGATTGGGTTTTTGGTACGCTGCAGAAGGTCCAAAAAAACTGAACCAGCTCATTTGTTTATTCAATTTGCCTGATACAATGATGTTTTGCAGGTTCACGAGGCGATGCGAGCGTTCAATTTAGATCATCTTCTTAGTACGGCAGGTCAAGTGCTGAAACGACTTCTGCGTGCAAGCCGGCGTTTGATCCGGTTTCTCTTGTCGAGTTCGTTGGGGGCGCTTGTTGTCATCGTGATCGCGCTCGTGTTCAATCTCAATAATCGGCCCGATTTGAGCATCTGGCACACCACGGTACTTGATCAGGAATTCAGTGCCGAAATGGGGCTGAAAAACTTTGACGAGTATCTCAAGCTGGAAGACCGTCTGTTTGGGCAACTGGACCGACTTATCTATCAGAAAATTCAGCAGGAAGATCGGACTGCCATCAACCGTTACAATCGCGGTAGCTACTCAGATCCAGGGCGCTGGCCGACCAATTGGAACCGCAGTTTTGTGTTGCCTGTAGAAAATCCGAAATTTGGTGTGCTATTGATCCATGGTATGTCAGATTCACCCTACAGCTTGCGTAGCATTGGTCATGTACTGCACGATCGCGGCGTCAATGTGATTGGCTTGAGGGTGCCCGGGCACGGACAAGCCCCATCCGGTTTGCTCGATATCGAATGGGAGGATATGGCTGCCGCAGTCCGGTTGGCCATGACAGAATTGCGGGATAAATCCCCGGATAGTCCCCTGTATATAGTCGGTTACTCGAATGGTGGGGCGCTGGCAGTACACTATGCGTTGGATACCCTGGTAGACAGCACGCTCGCTCCCGCCGACGGCCTGATTTTGATGTCAGCGGAAATTGGCGTAACCAGGCTTGCCGCGCTGGCCAAATGGCAGGAGCGACTCGGTCACCTCTTAGGTCTTGAAAAGCTCGCCTGGAATGATTTGCTTCCTGAATATGATCCGTGGAAATACGGCTCGTTTGCCTTGAATGCCGGAAAGCAGGCGTATCTGATTACAACCGCGATTCAAAAGCAAATTAGCGAACAGGAAGTGGCCGGTACTCTGGGCCAGATGCCGCCCATTCTGGCTTTCCAGTCAGTGGTTGATTCCACGGTTTTGGCCCCGGCGCTGGTGCATAATCTCTTCGAGCGTTTACCCCGGTTGACTTCAGGTCAGAGTGACATCGAGAAGACCCTGCATGAACTGGTTTTGTTCGATATCAATCGCTATGCGGAAATACAGCCGTTGTTGAAGGGGAACCTAACGGCCTGGATTGAGCCGATGCTGGCCAACGAGGATCATGGGTTTTTGCTTACGATGGTCAGTAATAGAGATCGCAGAAATCAACAATTAGCAGCCGTCAGCAGAATGCCGGGATCTTCCGATGTTGAAGTATGTGATACGGGTCTGCAATGGCCGGATGATGTTTACTCTCTGTCACATGTCGCATTGCCGTTTCCTCCGGATGATCCAGTCTACGGTGGCAAGCAAGCCGGTCCGAGTCCAGGCATTGACCTGGGGTTGCTGGCATTGAGGGGAGAAAAAAATGTCTTACAGGTGCCGGCCTCTACTATGCTGAGATTACGCTACAACCCTTTTTACTCATATATGGAACAACGGATGCTGTCTTTCATGCATTTTGAAGGCGGTTCAGGCAGCTCTTGCGTGATCAGAACTCCGGTTCCCGAGTCACAGGTTTCACAAAAATAGTTGCGCTTATGTGCGGCAGTCCGGGTGCTTTCATTTTATCTGCTTTGATAATTCAGCTATAGTGCACAGGAATTTACCCCGAAACACCGGACTCACTTCAGCGTAGAGCACGCTTCACCCATTATTTGACAAGCAGAATATGACCGAACCCAAAAACAAAAAAGAATCCTACACACGCGACGAACTGGTGCTTTGCGGCACGGGTGAGTTATTCGGCAAGGACACCGCCAAGTTACCGTCCGACAACATGTTGATGATTGATCGAATCGTCGAGATCAATGACGATGGAGGAGATCACGGCAAAGGTTATATCGAAGCGGAACTGGATATTAATCCGGATCTTTGGTTTTTTGACTGCCATTTCAGGGAAGACCCTGTGATGCCTGGTTGCCTCGGCCTTGACGCGTTGTGGCAATTGAGTGGTTTTTTTCTTTCCTGGTCCGGTTGCAAGGGCAAGGGCAGGGCACTGGGTTCCGGCCAGGTAAAGTTTACCGGCCAGGTTCTGCCGACAGCCAAAAAAGTGACCTATACTTTGCATGTGAAAAGGGTCATCACGCGTAGATTGAGTATGGTAATTACCGATGGGACGGTTTCCGTAGATGGGCGGGTGATTTATACAGCCGAGGATCTGCGGGTAGGTCTGTTCCTCTCTACTGATAATTTTTAAGGAAAATCATATGCGTCGCGTAGTTGTAACAGGTATGGGTCTGGTTTCGTGTTTGGGGAATGACAAGGAAAGCGTTGCCGAGTCACTACGTGAAGGTAAGTCGGGTATCAGCTTTAATGAAGATTTCAAGGAAATAGGTCTGCGTAGTCATGTCAGCGGGGCAGTAGATATTGATCTCAGAGAGCATATTGATCGCAAGGTCCTGCGGTTTATGGGTGATGCTGCGGCCTACGCATATGTGTCAATGCAAAAAGCCATTGATGACGCGGGATTGGGTGAAGATCAGGTTTCGAATGTTCGAACTGGTTTGATCGCTGGTTCAGGGGGCGCATCAAGTGCAAATATTATTGTGGGTGCGGACAAATTGCGTGAAAGAGGTATTCGGCGTGTCGGTCCATACGTTGTACCGAAAACCATGAGCAGTACCGTTTCCGCGTGTTTGGCAACACACTTTGGTATCCGTGGTCTCAACTATTCAATCACTTCTGCCTGTGCGACCAGCACCCATTGTATTGGTGCAGCGATGGAGCAGATTCAATGGGGTAAACAGGACGTCATATTTGCCGGTGGTGGCGAAGAAAACCATTGGTCACTTGCGATGATGTTTGATGGTATGGGCGCCTTGTCCACACATTATAATGATAGTCCCTCCGAGGCATCACGCGCCTACGATACTGAACGGGATGGTTTTGTGATTGCAGGCGGTG
>CBDTVF010000214.1:0-5809 GCA_965363775.1 uncultured Gammaproteobacteria bacterium | reverse complement strand
AACCTTCACCCTCGGAACCTTCACCTTCAGAACCTTCACCTTCAGAACCTTCACCCTTGGAACCATCACCTGCATCTGAATTATCGTTGGGTGTCGCAGCCTTGATTCTTTCCTGCTCCTGCAGCAGTTTTTCATCGTATTCACCCAGTCCTGCATTTAGCATCCTGTCCAGCGCGGCGATCTGCTCCTGGGGTGTCTGCTCTGTCTGCGTGGCAATGTTGGCTGATTTCGTAGTTGCCTGCCCTTGTACCGGGCAGGGCAAACCCTCCGGTAAAGATGAACCCGCACGAATGACAGTCTGGCAATCCTCAAATACACGTCTCTGCAACCTGGCGATATAGGTTGCATAGTCAGAGGCATCTGCTCCATCCAGCCCGTTGAACTGACGTTGCTGCCGATAATCATCTTCGGCAGCACGAAAAGCCGCGTAATCAAGTCTGAGCTGTTCAACTGTTTCATCAATTGCTGTCCAGCCAGGAGTGGACACGGAAATGACCAGCAAGAAAATAAGCAACCTGAAAAGGTGTTTGGTGTTTTTCAATTGCAAATTAGTAAGCATAATTAATATGAACCATAAAAATACCAATTTAGTATAACGCCAGTCTATAACTCAGTTCATGAACTTAACATGAATCATCCTGAACCTTAACTTTAGTTGTCATCCTTGGAGTCTGCTGTCAACCAACTCATGTAATCAGAAGCCAGGCTGCTGTCGTCATTGACGAGTATCCAACTGGCCCCACCGTCTTCGGAACGGTACAAACCACCACCATCGGCAGTGCCGACAGCAGATCGGCGTAGGAAGTTTCCGGAACGGCGGCAAAACCGTCAGTGAGAGCAAACATGCCGAACAGCGCCAAACTCAACCTAAAAAATTTCTGATTGATCAACCTCAAACTCATCGCTCCCACCTTTTCATTGAACCTGCAGGCGCACAGTGTAGCGAAGGAATGGGTGGACTTCGAGAAGCAAAAAAAAACGGCCCGGACATCACTGCCCGGGCCGCTGTATATCAGTACTTTACTGAGCTAGTGCTTTCGATTCAGAACCCTGGATTGACGCACCAAACTTAAGTGGTGGAACCCACATCAGTGCTGGTGCACTTGGTGGAACACGATTTCCGCCATTAAACGGATCGTCTGTCCAGCCAAGCCCCTGCCAATCTACTGCATCGCTTGCATGGCAATCTGCACAGTCGGAGTCCATACCATATGCCATTTCTTTAGGTGCAACTTCATGGTTCACAGAGAGCAACATGGTGGTATCTTCAAAACCGAATGTACCGCTATATTCCTGACCGGTATAGGCTACGCCATCATCGATGGCGAGGCCCCAGTCGTATTTGCCCCAATAAGGATTCGGTCCATTGTGTGTCTTGAACAGATGTGGAACCATGACCCTCTTATTGACCAGATCAACCGGTTGGTCACCAATCATGAGTTTGAACGGATAAATCATTGCATTCGGATCAGTGTAATCACCTACTGGTGAGCCCAGATCGATGGGTACTGAGTCATACGTATCGGACGCGTTAACGACCATGCGATTCCAATAACCGTTTGCGAAGCGCAGTGTCGGACGTACGTCATTTGCCCAGACAAACGTGCCTTTCTTCTTGTCATAGGTAGGACGACCAGTATCCGGATCAATAGGAATCGGGCTTATGTTCTGGCCGGCATCGGACCAGTACCATTCAACCTTTGTGGATATGTTACGTGCGATTGCCGGAATATGGCAAACCTGGCATGCCAGATTGTCGTGCCAGCCTTCAGCAAACAGAGGTTCAACAGAGGAACCTGCGTGGATTGGATCCCGGGCGCCATGGCAATCACCACACTGTTTCATCTCACCTTCGTTCACAGAATGCAAAGACATCCCTGCTATACCGTGGCTAAGCTCTCCGCTAACCGGATCAGAATTTGGGCCGTGGCAAGCTACGCAGCTAAGGTCCGCACCATCGGTGCCCATGTGGACATCATATTCACGTGTCGTGCTGACTATAGTTGTCGCCAGATCACCATGTTTGACGTTATCGCCACCACCCGCTTTTGCATGACAAGACATGCATGCTTTACGAGTCGGTTTGCTTCCCTGTTTGATACTTGCAGCAACAACCTGCAGATCAACAGTCGGCATGGGTAATCCGCCAGTTAGCGGGTTTTTCGCATAGGTGCCGGACTGGTCATGACATACCAGGCAATCGACATTAAGCGGATCGGTGTAATCGAAAGTATTGTCTATCATTCCAAGACCGGCATGACACTGTGAACAGCGTTGCTCATTAGTTGGAACTGCAACACAGAAGTTGTTGATCAGGTCATTTTTACCGTGGCTTTCACCTTCGAGACCGACGATCCTGTCAGTATATCCTTCCCACTTGAAGTGACCAGCTTCCAGCATTTCCGCGCCTTCACCTTCATGGCACATCAAGCAGGTCTTGGTTCCCTCGTATGGACGTAGATCGAAGTACAAGCCGTGAATATCGACTTCGTTACTTTCAGCGTGCTCAATAAAATCCGCAACAGTCACCAGATTTGCCTTCTCGAAACCGTCAACTGCTTTGGCCTTGGCCAAACCTGTCATCGGGAATAACGCCAGACAAAGGGCGAGTACTGCGGTGTTTAGCAAGGCCACACGCCATGCAGCCATGGATTTGGCTTTCATCACTTTTCTCCTCATGTTAAGACGCAATAACTATTACGTCAGGACTGAGGATACCGAAGCAGACCTTAAGCTAAGCTGAAATCAATTTTAAGCTTAGCTTAAGGTTGGCGGGCGCAGAATCGGATGAGTAGATTTTGAGGAAGATTTGATCTCCTCGTGTACAGCAAACCGGCTAATGTCGGCAAACTGTAAGCGATCGGGCGCCGTACCACATACGGCGCCCATTTTTTTAAATCGATGTTTGTCAGATTACAATCCCCCCATCCACACTCAAAACAGTCCCACTAATAAAACTGGCGAGGTGGGAGGATAAGAACACGTATGCATTCGCGATATCTTCGGGTTCACCCATCCGTGCGAGCGGTGTTTGTCCAACCAACTTGTCAATTACTTTTTCGGGTACAGTCTCTATCATGTCTGTGGCAATGAATCCTGGTGCTACAGCGTTGACGCGGATTCCTTTTCGTCCGAGTTCACGTGCCCACACTTTGGTCATCCCAATCACACCAGACTTGGTCGCAACATAGTTAGTCTGGCCGAAGTTTCCGTATAAACCGACAACAGATGAAGTATTGATGATACAACCGGATTTTTGCTCGACCATATAAGGTGCAACGGCCTGGGTGCAGTGAAACACGCCGCCCAGGTTGACATCCAATACCTGCTGCCATTGCTCTTCGGTCATTTTCAGTAAGGTTGCATCGCGTGTGATACCGGCGTTGTTGACCAGTACGTCAATTTTTCCAGTTTCCTCAACAAGTGTCTGGGCCGCTGCTTTGACAGATGTCATATCGGTAACATTCACCTGTTGAAAACGAACGTTGTGACCTTTTTCTTTGAGTGAAGTTGCACCGGCATTGCCCTTGTCTTCATTGAAATCCCAAATGGCTACGATGGCGCCTTCCTGTGCAAATCGTTCAGCAGCACACAGACCAATTCCCTGTGCCCCGCCGGTAATAACAACAACTTTCTGTTCCAGTAATCCCATTTCTTTCTCCTTGTCTTGTAATTAGTCTTCCCAGTCCCGTTCCAACCAACGGGCTGCCATGAAAAAAAACATTGCTGCAATGATGTAAAAACTTGTACCTGCCAGGATGGAGTAACGTAAGGAATCATCCCCGAATTGCGCAACCAATCCATCGGAAATGGCCCCAATGGCATAGGTGCCCAAACCAATCCCTACCAGGTTGATGATAAATAAAAATATCGCGGATGCAGTCGCCCGCATATTCGGTCTGACCAGATGCTGTATAGCTGAAATAACGGGTCCAAGCCAGGCCAGACCCAGGGCCGTGGGTATCAGGAAAGCGAAGAAACTCACGGTGAGGTTTGGTGACAGGATGGCAAACACGTAGACCGGTACGGTCAAAACAAAAGCAATGGCCGGTATTCGGGCATATTGGGATTGCCGGCTTTGACCGAAACGGTCTCCAAGCCAGCCTCCTGACCAGATTCCAGCTATTCCACCAATCAAAAGCACCGCTCCATAAAACAGTGAGGCATCCAGCAAAGTCAATCCATAGCTGCGGACAAAAAATGAAGGTAACCAGAAAAATATGCCGTAGCCAATCATCGATGAAAATGAAGCACCCAGGGCCAATAACCAGAAACTTGGTTTGCCTGACAGCGTACGCAATATCAGTTTCAGATCGGGTGATTTAGTATCGTCACGCTGGCGGTCATACTGACCACGCTTCGGTTCCCTGATGGTCATCCTGAATATCGGGGCCAGCACGAGACCCGCCAGGCCCACGATAAAAAACGCGTAACGCCAATCAATCAGGCTGGCGATAAGCCCGCCAAACACGATGCCTATCGCACTTCCAATGGGGATACCAAATGAATAGATGCTTATCGCTCTTGCACGTTGTCCAGGTGGAAAGTAATCCGCAATCAGCGAGTATGCCGGTGCAACACCACCCGCTTCGCCTACACCCACGCCAAGTCGTGCGGCGAACAATTGCCAGAAATTGGTAGCCAGACCCGAGACTGCAGTCATGACGCTCCAGACAGCAAGAGCCCCGGTCATAATCCAGGTACGGCTGAATCGGTCGGCGAGCATAGCCACCGGGATACCCAGCCCGGTGTAGAAAAGCGCGAAAGCCAAGCCGCCCATCAGGCCCAATTGGCTGTCGGTCAGACCCAGGTCGGCCTTGATCGGGACGGCCAGGATGCCGACGATCTGCCGGTCGATGAAGTTGAAGGTGTAAACCAGGACCAGAATGAACAATATGTAGGCGCGATTAGTCGCCAGACCTCCTTCGTCCCCTGAGCCGTTTGTTTGCTTTTTTCCAGGCTTCATTGATAGAGGAACTGGTGTAATCGTTGTGCGAACGTACTGGTATCGAACAGGCAGGCAAAGTGACCCCATTGACTATTAACAGGGTAGAGTTCGGCATTCCCATGGCCCGCCTTGATCGCATCAACGACGTCCCGGCTATCGATGGCGGGAAAGTAAATATCCTGTTCATTGGGGATCATCAATACGTCTGCCTGAACAGTTGATAACGCTTTTTCAAAGCCACCCCGCCCAAGACCCACATCATGCAGTGTGGCGGCTTTACCTATGATCAAAAAAGCGTTGGCATCGGCAAAGCTGGCACGCTCTTCTATGAACAAATTGAAGTCCTGTTCATAGAGAGCAAGCCTGTCGGGCTCATTGAGTTGGGAAATCTTTTCAAGCACCTGCCAACCGGCATCGCTGTCCCTGGCTACACTGTTGGTCCGCGTTGGTGTTTGTGCCAACAGGGTGATGTAACTCAAAGCCTGGTGAAAACCTGTTTGTGGACCTGGCCCATCGTAATAATCACCATTGCGCCAATTGGGGTCTGTCTCGATAAGTGCGCGGCACATGCGATAGACAGCCATCGTGAAAAAGGCACTGGAACGCCCGAAGCTGTTTACGGCAAAGACCTTGTCCATAAAATCCGGATAAGTCACTGCCCATTCCAGGGCCTGCATCCCACCGCCGGATGGTCCACCCACCGCTTTTAAATGTCTTATTCCGAGTTGGTCCAGCAGCACCCGCTGGGCCTGAACGATATCGCGGAAAGTGAGGGTTGGGAAATGGCTGCCATAAGGTTTGCCGGTTTTGGGATCGATACTGGCCGGTCCCGTACTAAAAACCCCGGGGTCGTTTGCTTGC
>CBDTVF010000213.1:0-5844 GCA_965363775.1 uncultured Gammaproteobacteria bacterium | reverse complement strand
ATATTTATGATCATCATGGTTATTGCACTGGTCCTGACCCGCTCACGTATGGGCAATACCGCCTTTTTCGCTGCACTGACACTGGTAGGTTTGTTTGCATTGTGGCGATTGAAGTCTCCCAGCAGACCATTAATGTTATTGGTTGTCAGTATCCTGATTATTGATGTGTTTGTTGTGGGAACCTGGTTTGGGGTGGAAAAGGTCATCGATCGTATCAGCGATAGCGTCAAGGTCGAACAGAATGTGTGGAAAATACAGGACAAGGTAAGACTGGATGCAGACCGTGAATCACTCGATATCATTAGCAAGTCACCGGTGAGCGGCATGGGTGGAGGAAGTTTTTACACGGTCTATCCCGCCTGGCGTGGTTACGACCAGGCCTTCATGGATCACACTCATAATGATTACCTGGAGTTTGCGGTCGAGTATGGTTTGGTCGGGGTCGCTTTGCTGGCGTGGTTTTTGGCACTTTGTATAAAAAGGTGTACCAAGGGACTTGAAGACCGGGACCGACCAGGTCAGTTCGGTATCGCTTTTGGTTCATTGATGGCAATTACGGGAATGATGGTACACGCAACGGTCGATTTCAGCCTGCAGATTCCGGCCAACGCCATCTGGTTCGTGGTTCTATGTATGTTGCCGTTCAGTGTCCGTCGCAGGGCATAGGCTGCTCCAACCTACAATTCAATGAGCCTGTCTGCCAGTTTTATGCTGGCAGGGCGGTGCGTGATCAGGATGACGGTACGTTTTTTCAGCAGTTCGCTGCACGCATCGACAAAGTCTTCTTCACCCTGTGGGTCAAACATGGCCGTGGCCTCGTCGAGTATCAGGATGGGTGGGTCGGTTAAAAGCGTTCTTGCCAGGGAAAGTCGCTGACGTTGTCCACCGGAAAGCCGCACGCCCTGATCGCCAATGTTGGTATCGTATCCATCGGGCAATTGCTCGATATACTCATGCGCACCGGCGGCCCGGGCAGCTTTCCGGATATCTTTTGTGCCGGCCTGGTAACGGCCGTAGGCGATGTTCTCAGCCACACTGCCATTTAGCAGTAAAGTGTGTTGCGCGACCAGGCCAACACTGTGGCGGATGCTTTCAATGCTGTATTGGCTGATATCTTTGCCATCGATGGTGATACGACCGGAGGTGGGTTGGATAAAACGCAATAACAGGTAAGCGAGTGTACTCTTGCCGGAACCATTGACACCTGTAAGCGCCACGGTTTCACCGGCCTGGATTTCAAAACCCATATCTCTCAGCAACGGTTGTCGACCGGGGTAAGAAAAACAGACACGCTCAAACTTGATATGACCTTTTACATTTTCCAGTGCCGGCAACGAAGCGTCTGTTGGTTCGGGCTGTTCCGCAAAAAAATCAACCAGGCGCTCAGCGGCACCACGTGTACGCTGTAGCTGGCCATAGACATTGGCGAGGCCCGAAATTGGACGTGTCATTAGCATGGCATATAACAACAGGCTTACCAGGTCGGCAGCCGTAATTTCATTTGATATAACGTGCCCGATTCCCAGCCAGAGTAGTAGCAACATGCCGGCCCCTGCCAGGAAGCCAATCGAGGGGGCCATGATCGATTGCACCAGAATTTGGCGTTTGGAAAGTGTAAGCAATTCAGTATTTCGGGAATCAAATCGTTGCGCTTCTACGCTCTCCCTGCGAAAGGACTTTATGACGGGTAACAGGCCGATGTTTTCTTCAACAAAAGAAATCATACGCGACCAGGAATGTACCCAGTCCGTAGCGATTGGGCGTACTTTGCGACCGATGAGTTTCATGGCCAAATAGTAGACCGGT
Source organism: uncultured Gammaproteobacteria bacterium (assembly GCA_965363775.1). GTDB lineage: Bacteria > Pseudomonadota > Gammaproteobacteria > Xanthomonadales > SZUA-36 > SZUA-36. Next base: position 4,038 of record CBDTVF010000213.1, on the reverse strand, counting down.
AGTAGCAGCATCGCGATCACCGCGATTTGAAAATCCAGACGCGTCATGATGTAAAAAGCACCAAAAAACGTCAACAAAAGGGGGAGCAACGATACCAGCGTGGTGGTCACAAAATTACTGATGATCATTGCATCGTTACTCAGCAGAGATAACGATTCACCCGGTTTGCGCATTTGAAAATATGATATAGGTAGAATTTGCATGTGTGCATACACACGTTTTCGTAGCCTGGCTGCCATTTGCTCGCCGGTGGTTCCGACCAGGTAACCGTTACCGAAACCAAGGATGGCTTTTACACTGATCAAACCCAGCCAGAGTAACAGCAACTGCGTAATTGCTTGGTAGTCGCTACCACCACCGCTCTCCAGTGCTACCGAAGCCAGTTTGCCAGCCAACCATGGTTGGGCCAGGGCCGCCAGGCTGTCCGCAATCAACAGTATTAGCACCAGCAACAAGGTGGTTGCGTGTGGCGTAATATATTGTAGCAAGCGAATGAATTTCATAGTGAATGCACTATACCGTGAATTGGTGGGCTTGGGTGGTGCGTAGGGTGGGTAACTTGTTACCCACGTTTTTTTATTCGTTTTGCCACCTGCTATACGGATCACCACGTGGGTAACAAGTTACCCACCCTACGGAGTTGCGGTTTTTTATTTGTTTGACGGATCACCACGTGGGTAACAAGTTACCCACCCTACGGAATGATGCTGACTGATCTCTTCTCTTATCTTTTTTGGCTGATATTCTTTATAATCATCAACTCTTGAAATGTCAGGGCATTGATTTCCTTGTTAAATATGTTACCCACTCAAAATAAAATTTGGATATCTGGTTTGTGGATTCTGTGCCTGGCACTGGGGATCAGCGGGTCAGTTTCTGCTGGACCCACCAACCTGACCATTGTGAAAACGGCTGCTCAATCCAATGTGGTGGCAGGCGACCTGATCAACTACACCATTGAGCCCGAGCTAAACCAAGGCAATAAGGCTATTAATGTAGTGATCAGTGACCCCATTCCCCTTGATGCCAGTTTTGTCAGTGCCACGGGCGGCGGCGTTTACAACTCGGGCACGAACACGGTGACTTGGGCGTTTCCCGAATTTAGCCAGGGAGGAAAACCTAGCTTTGAACTGATCATACAGGTTGATGACCCAACCACCGCTACGGAGATCGTCAATACGATCACAATTTCCGGGTTTGACGATAAGGCCCCGAATGGCCCGATTCCAGGAGGTGATGACACGGTTACAACCCCGGTTCAGTCCTCACCTGTGATTGGGTTGACAAAAACGCCCAGCGCCGAGTTTGTTGCCCCGGGTGCTCAGGTGACATTTGATATTTTTTATGAAAACACCGGTAACTCTGAAGGTCTGAATGTGGTTATCACCGATACGCTCCCCGCATTTACCACCTATGTCGATTCAACGCTGGGCGGCGTCTATGATGCCCCCAGCAAAACCGTCACCTGGCCTCCCGACACTCTGCCAGCAGGGGCAAGTGGGGATTTGTTATTGACACTTGGGCTCGACGCGGGTGCTCCCATTGGATCCATTGTCAGCAATACGGCGAACTTAACGGGTGATAACTTTAGCGCTACCAGCGCCACCGGCTCTGTAACCGTTCAAGCTGAACCGTTACTGACATTAAGTAAAACAGCCGATTCGCCGGTGACCGGACCGGGTGACACGATCAGTTATTTGCTGGAATTTGCCAACCAGGGGAATGCCAGTGCGGAAAGTGTCAGCATAGAAGATACCATTCCTCTGAATACGACCTTTGTTTCTTCAACAGGTGGCGGGCAGCTTGTTGGAAACCAGGTGACCTGGGACCTGGGTCAACTGCAACCCTCGGAATCGGGTTCGGTTTCTCTGACGGTTCTTGTCAGTGGTTCCGTTGATCCCAATTCCGTTGAATCAATAGACAACCTGGCCGTGCTTAACAGTACAACTGTCGGTGTCGATCCGGTGGAAGCGACAGAATCAATACCTGTTATTTCACAGGCTATATTGGAGTTGACAAAGACATCAAACCTGGATTTTATCGATGCCGGTTTCCAGGTTTTTTATACCCTGAGCTATAGAAATACCGGAACCGCAACCGCCAACAACGTCATTTTGACCGATATCATCCCTGCAGGAACCAGCTTTGTATCTGCAACCGGTGGCGGTAACCTGGTTGGTAACGAGGTGATCTGGACCGACCCTGGCCTGGTGCCGGGGGCACAGGGCCAGGTTCAGCTGACATTGATGCTGGATATCTCACTTGAAGATGGCACCAATGTCATCAATACCGCATCCATCGGTAGTGATGACACGCTTCCGGTTGCTGCCAGTGCAACCATCACGGTCAACAAAAAACCCTCATTGCGAGTCAATAAGACAGCCAATGTTCAATACGTACAAAGTGGTGAAGAGATCACTTACACGATTGAATATGAAAACAGGGGTAATGCTGACGCTATCTTCATCACCCTGGAGGACTTGTTACCTCAGAACACGACCTTTGTCTCCTCATCCGGTGGCGGCATCTTTGCCAACGGCAAGGTAACGTGGCTCTTTCCTTCAGTGGGAATTGGTCAGTCCGGCTCGGTGTCATTGACCATTCTCGTGGGTACGGTCAATGATGGTGACATCATTCGCAACAACGTGACGCTGGACAGTAGCGATACATCTGCCGTTTCTGCGGTCAATGAAATTCTCGTCCGTCAATCGGCGGTCTTAACGCTGGAAAAAATTGCTGTTTTTGACTTTGTTGCAGCCGGTCAGGAAGTTACCTTTACCTTGCCTTATGAAAATACCGGCAACGCTGCAGCCAACAATGTAGTTTTGGAAGATTTCCTACCCGCACTGACAAGCTTTGTGACTGCCAGTGGTGGTGCAACATACGATCAGGGTTTGAACAAGGTCACCTGGATTGATTCAAGTCTTGAACCCGGTGGGTTCGGCCAGGTGCAACTGACTGTCAGGGTGGATGCGAACGCGGCAGAGGACAGTGTTATTACCAATTCTGCCACCATCAACAGTGACAATACTTCACCGGTTACCGCAGCCGATACATTCATCGTCAAATCCAGTCCCAGTCTTGAACTGGTCAAAATCGCGGACGTTAAACATGCAGATCGTGGCGAGCAAATCACTTACACGCTTGGGTTCAGAAATAGGGGCAATGCCACTTCAACAGCAACAGTGTTACAGGATATTCTGCCGGATAACACCAGTTTTGTGTCAGCTTCAGGTGGTGGGGTAGAGGTTGGTAACACGGTTGAATGGCAGTTGTCCGATCTGCCCGTGGGTGAAGAGGGATCGGTGAGTTTGACAGTTGTTGTTGACGGTAGCGCTGTTGATGGATCCATTATTAACAATGTTGCGACGCTGGACAGTGATAATGCATTCGCGGTTTCTGCCACCAACCTGGTTCTGGTTGATCTTTTACCTTCGTTGAGCCTTTCCAAAACCAGCTCCAGTGAGTTTGTTGAACCCGGCCAGCAGGTAACCTATACGCTGGCATACGAAAACACGGGAAATGCGGCAGCCACCTTCGTCTTTCTGACCGATGCAATTCCTGCCGGCTCCACATTTGTTTCGGCCACCGGCGGTGGAACGCTCGCTAATAATAAAGTGACATGGACCGATCCAAGTCTGGACCAGGGCGCCTTCGGCCAGGTTCAATTGACATTAAAGATTGATGACAATGCCACGGATAATCAGGTCATCATCAATAGCGCTACGCTCAACAGTGTAGAAAGCTCACCGATCAGTGACAACGCGTCGGTGACTGTCAAGCGCACACCCGTGCTTGAATTACAAAACACGGCCAGTGTTGATCTTGCCGGCCCTGGTGATGAAATCACTTTTACACTGGATTTTATCAACAGCGGAAATGCCACCGCGATCACGCTGATACTGGAAAGCGCGATTCCGGCCAACACGAGTTTTGTATCTGCCACAGGTGGGGGCGTGCTTAACAACGGTTTTGTTACCTGGACCGGCACGGAGCTTCCCATAGGAACTCCAGCTGCGGTTACCGTGACGGTGCGGG
>CBDTVF010000212.1:0-5852 GCA_965363775.1 uncultured Gammaproteobacteria bacterium | reverse complement strand
CCAACGCGGCCAATGCCGCGGCAAAATTATCCAGCTGGTGCCTGCCGCCCATTGATGGACCTGAAACAGACATCACTTCATCAGCCATCGAAAAGCGCAGCAGACTGGAGTCCGTCGTGGAGTTGCAGACAAGATCAAAATCAAACCCTCGTCTGTACAGTGGTGCCTGTAGCTTTTCCGAGATCTGAATTATCGGTGCCGGCGGATTCTCCTCTGAACATACGACCGCCGTGCCACGACGAATAATCCCCGCTTTCTCCGTGGCAATGGAAGACAGGTCAGGGCCCAGGTATTCCTGATGATCCAATCCAATGGGTGTAATGATCGCGCAGTCGGTATCAACAAGATTGACCGTATCCAGGCGACCACCCAGGCCGACCTCGAGGATCGCACAATCCAGTTCCGACTGTTGCAGGATCAACAGACCGGCCAGTGTCGTAAATTCAAAATAAGTCAACGATACTTCACCACGCGCCGATTCAACCTGCTCAAATGCGCGGACCAGGCAGTCATCAGATACCGGCTCACCCATGATGCTGATGCGCTCATTAAAACGAAAAATATGTGGGGAAGTGTAAGTACCAAAACGCTGACCCAGGGCACCGCTCATGACTGCCAGGTAGGCGACGGTCGAACCTTTGCCATTGGTGCCGGCAACGGTAAATATCTTACTGGCCGGCCTGGGCGAACCCATCCGTTGATAGACAGTTCCGCAGCGTTCAAGACCAAGTTCGATATTCTGAGGATGACGTTGTTCGAGCAGAACCAGCCAGGCTTCTAGTGTCATGTCCCGGAGACGTTTATAGCAATTCGCCGCTCACAGGTCGCGGCATGCTGCCTGAGCTTAAAAGTGCCAGCATCGAAGCAATCTCATCACGCATATTGCGCCGGTCCATAATCATGTCTATGGCGCCTTTTTGTAACAGAAACTCACTACGTTGAAAGCCCTCGGGCAGTTTTTCACGAACCGTCTGTTCAATAACCCTCGGCCCCGCGAAACCTATTTGTGCCAGTGGCTCTGCTACATTGATATCACCCAGCATTCCCAGGCTTGCTGACACACCACCGGTAGTCGGATGGGTTAAAACCGATATGAACGGAATGCCTTCTTCGCTTAGTTTCGCCAACACGACACTGGTCTTGGCCATTTGCATCAGAGATAACAAACCCTCCTGCATACGCGCTCCGCCACTGGCAGAAAAACACACCAGGGGAACTTTCATACGCAGACTTTCCTGGCCTGCCCGGGCAAATTTTTCACCAACCACCGAACCCATTGAGCCACCCATAAAACCAAATTCAAACGCGCAGGTAACGATATCAGCACCCTTGAGCTGACCGGCGATGGCTATCAACGCATCGGTCTCCCCGGTCTTGCGTTGGGCGGCAGAAAGCCGGTCTTTGTATTTCTTGCTGTCCTTGAAGCGCAACGCATCGACCGATTCCAGTCCCGAAGCAATTTCACGATGTTCACCCGGATCAAGGAATAACTCGAGCCGGTTGCGGGCACCTACCCGCATATGGTGACTACATTTCGGACACACTTGCAGGTTTCTTTCCAGTTCCGGGCGATACAGGACTGCCGTGCACACACTGCATTTGGTCCACAGACCTTCAGGCACATTGCGCTTGTTACCGCCTTCGGTGCGGATTCTTGAAGGTCTGAATTTTTGAAACCAACTCATATTAGTGTCTTTTATCCTATGCGAACCAATGTTTTGATTGCTATTAAGCCATATTGTCCAATGACTGACGCACCGGCGCAACAAAAGCCGTTGCAATGTCACAGGCCTCGATCGTATTTTTGGCGATAGCAAGTGCTTCAACCAATGCGCTGCCAATCACGACAGCATCGGCATGGGCGGCAACATTGACCGCCATCTCCGCATTCTTGATACCGAAACCCACAGCGACCGGCAAATCACTGAATTCCCTGATTTGCTTGATGGGTTCACTCAATTCGGGCGCATCCAGTTGCCCTGAACCCGTGATACCTTTGAGCGATACATAGTAGATAAAACCACTGGCGACGTGGCTAATGTATTTAACCCGGTCACGGGTTGTCGTTGGAGCAATCAGGCAAATCCCGTCAAGACCGGATTCGACCATTGCCACACCCAGGACATCACGCTGTTCCGGAGGACAGTCCACCAGCAGCAAGCCATCCACACCGGCAGCCACTGCATCGAACGGAAACCGTGTTCTGCCATAGCGCTCAAGCGGGTTCAAATAACCCATTAAAACCACGGGTGTGCTGGTATCTGTCTGACGAAAAACTTCGACCATTTTTAGAACCCTGTCAAGGTTGACATGTTTCTCTATGGCCCTTTCACTCGCCAACTGTATAACCGGTCCATCTGCCATCGGATCCGAAAACGGCACACCCAACTCAATCAGGTTTGCCCCTGCACCGACCAATGCATGCATCACGGCAACGGTTCCATCCGGATCAGGGTCCCCGGCGGTAATAAATGGTATCAATACTTTACGACCGGCATTCTTAGCGGCCTCAAAGCAATTTGCTATTCTCTGGCTCATAGGCTAAGCCCTTCAATTTCCGCAACGGTTTGTACATCCTTGTCACCTCTCCCTGAGAGGTTGATCAAAACTTTTTGATCCGGACGCATACCCGCAGCCAGCTTAAAACCATAAGCCAGGGCGTGGCTACTTTCCAGCGCCGGCATGATACCTTCCAGACGGGTTAACTGATGAAAGGCTTCCAGTGCTTCCTCATCAGTAACTGCAACATACTCTGCCCGGCCCGTATCTTTCAGCCAGGCATGCTCAGGCCCGACACCCGGATAATCAAGACCGGCCGATACGGAATGGGTATGGCGAATCTGGCCGGCATCATCATCCAGCAAGTAGGTACGACAACCATGAAGCACTCCCGGTCTGCCAGCACACAGCGAGGCGGCATGATCACCGGTTTCAATACCACGACCGGCTGCTTCAACACCAAACATTTTCACATTTTCATCTTTGAGGAACGGGTGAAACAAACCGATGGCATTGGAACCACCACCGACACAGGCCACCAGTGCATCCGGCAGGCTGTCGCAAAGCTGCAACATCTGGCGGCGCGCCTCACGTCCGACGATGGCGTTAAAATCCCGTACCATTTCAGGATAAGGGTGGGGTCCGGCCACTGTGCCGATAATGTAAAACGTATCGTCAATATTGGTCACCCAATCACGCATCGCCTCATTGAGTGCGTCCTTGAGCGTCGCAGAACCAGATGATACACCGGTCACTTCGGCACCCAGCAGGCGCATTCTGAATACATTGATTGCCTGGCGTTGAATATCTACAGTCCCCATGTAAACCCGGCATTTCTGTTTTAGCCTGGCAGCCACCGTCGCAGAAGCAACACCATGTTGTCCGGCACCCGTTTCGGCAATAACACGCTTCTTTCCCATGTAGTGGGCCAATAAACCCTGTCCCATGGTATTGTTGATCTTGTGTGCACCGGTGTGGTTCAGGTCTTCCCTTTTCAGGTAGATTTTTGCCCCACCCGCTGCTTTTGAATACTGTTCTGCAAAGTAAACGGGGGATGGACGCCCCACATAGTTGGCCAAATCATCGTCCATTCTTTGCACGAACTCTTCATCCTTGCGCCAACGCCCGTAGGCATCACGTAGCTCATCCAGAGCGTGCATCAATGTTTCAGAGGCAAACTGTCCTCCGAACTCACCAAAATAACCCCGCCAATCCGGCAGCACCGATTTATCTTCCGTTTTCATCAATTACCTTCTGAACCTTCAATTTCAACTTCTCTTACCGCATTGACAAAAGCCATTATCCTGGTTGCATCCTTGATCCCGGGTGAAGCTTCGACACCACTGGATACATCGACCGCAAACGGTTTGACAATGCGGATAGCCCGAGCGACATTTTCTGCATTCAATCCACCCGCAAGCCAGACGGGCTTTGATACCGGCCTTGATAACGACCAGTCAAATACCCTGCCACTGCCACCACGTTTTCCTGCTCTGTGGCTGTCGAGTAACAGGCCCATTGCATTTGGAAAATTCCGTTCCGCCTGCCTGGCAGATTCGGCATTTTCCATCGCCACTGCTTTCAACCAGGGCAAATCGAAAGCACTGCATTCCCGTTCGGTTTCACTACCATGGAACTGCAAGATATCAAGTGGTACAGAGTTGACCACCTGAGCGATTTCAGACCTGTCCTGATTCAGAAACAAGCCTACACGTAAAACACCCTCGGGAACATAGTTTACCAGTTCAATGGCAGTTTCAGCAGAAACACGCCGGGGGCTTTTGGTAAAAACGAAACCGACCGCATCGGCTCCGGCTTCAATGGCGGACTTTACATCCTCAACACGTGTCAGGCCACAAATTTTGATGCGCACCCTGATCATGCTTTCTCCCCTGCAAAAGGAAAAGCCTCCGGGTTTTCCGGTATGTTGTATTTCGGCTCATAACGAACATGCATAAAACAAAGCCCCTGTGATTCTGCAGTGACCCCCGCAAGTTTGCGATCCCGGCTTTGAAAAACGTCAGCAAACCATTGGCAAGATTTCTCTCCGAGGCCGACTGCAATCAAACTGCCGGCAATATTACGCACCATATGGTAAAGAAATGCGTTGGCGGTGATATCGATTTTCACTACATCTTGCTGGCGGCTGACATTGATTTCAGTCACCTCTCGTAGTGCATGCTGTGCGGAGCAACCTGCGGAACGAAATGCACTGAAATCATGTTTACCTGACAGTACTTGTGCTGCCTTGTGCATTAGCGTTGAATCAAGCTCGTACCGGCACCATGCATAATGAGAAACACCGATAGCCGGACGCACCCAGCGATTCACTATGCTGTATTGATAGCTTCTGGAAAATGCACCAAAGCGAGCGTGGAAACTGTCGTCAACCACACGTACCCACAGGACCCGAACTGTATCCGGCAGGTTCGAGTTAATACCGAGTATCCACTGTCTTTGGGTGCGTTCGGAAGGGCTGTCAAAGTGCGCCACCTGACCACGTGCATGAACACCGGTATCCGTGCGACCTGCACATATGACGGTAACCGGATGATTGGCCACCGTGCTCGCGGCTTTCTCAACGGCCTGCTGAACCGATGGCGCGTGACTCTGCCGTTGCCAGCCGAAAAATTCAGCGCCATCGTATTCGATTCCGATTGCATAACGCATGGCTTAATCGGTCTGTATGTTGACGGCCTGGACCGGCAAATCTCAGAACTCGTCCAACATTTGTTGGGCTTCTGCTTTCTGTGACTCGTTTCCGTTCTTCAAGACCTCGTCAAGCATCGATTTTGAAGCCTCTTTGTCACCGAGGGACAAGTAAGCACGTGCCAGGTCCAGCTTGATTTCAGGGTCGTCGTCCGAAGGCTCTTCAACTTCCTCATCTGCAAACCCAATCTCAGGTTCCGGGGCTAATTCTGATTTCAACTCCGGCACCAGTTGGACAACTGTCTCACCTTCATCCTCATCCAACATGCGCAAGGTGTCTTCTGGCTCTGGCTCGGGTTCTGGTTCTGGCTCAGGTTCAGGTTCAGGTTCAGGTTCTGGCTGCATTTGTACGACAGTCACCTCTTCGGCTTCTGCCGAATCTACTGCTTGCGGAGTATCCTCTACTTCAACAGATGCCGCAGCCGCCGATCCTGCAAGCCCGGCTTCCACCAGACCAGCATTCCTGCGCCGCAGACCCCAAACGACCAGGGCTATTAAAACAACCGCAATACCACCTATCCAGGCCGTCTTGCCGGCATACCAGGGCTGTTCTTCACCACCTGGAGTCAATGCGACCGGGGGCTCAGGTTTATCGGAAGCACGATCCTGTGCAAGGCTGGATTCCATATTTGCCAAGTCTGTAT
>CBDTVF010000211.1:0-5857 GCA_965363775.1 uncultured Gammaproteobacteria bacterium | reverse complement strand
CCGCGCCGCCAGCCAATTGATACACATGCCCGAACGCAGCGAGGCCATTACCCAGGCGAAATCACTGCAATCAAACTGGAAAGCCGCGGGCAGCCTGTGGCGCAGCAGGGAACAGGAACTCTGGAACCAGTTTCGTGAGCACCTTGATCCCCTGTTCAATGAACTTAAAGAGCAACAGGCAAGCATCCGGACAGCCGACAATGAGCGGTTGTCAGCACAAAAGGCATTGTGTACAGAGTTGAGAGACATACTCAATAACGAGCAGGATTTAGCTGCACTACACGGCAAGGTCCAGGGTCTGCAGGATAGCTGGAAAGACATACAGCACCCCGACCGTAAACTTTTACAATCTTTTCAGGACATGGTTGCGGAGTACCAGCAACAGGTTGATCAGGCCGAGTTGCAACAAGTTGAAAAAATCCGTGAGCGCTGGTGGCTGAAATCCGGACTGCTACACGAACTGACCGTAAATGGCAGAACTCAAAAAGGCTCCATCAGTAAGGTTGCTGAAAAGAAGCTTAACAAGGCCTGGCCTGAGGACAGCTCAGAAGACAGTCTTGAAAGCGATATGGATCAGGCCCGCGAGGGAATTCTGGCGGGGAGCATCGTTGCTTTAGATCAAGGCGAAATTGAGAACTTAACCACACAGGCCAGGGCGCTATGTATCGGGCTCGAGTTTATTGCCGGTCAGCCGTCACCGGATGAAGATCGTGACCAACGTATGAAGTACCAGGTGGACCGCCTGGCTGAATCCATGTCCGGGGAAAGTATCAGACAACCTGCGACCGAAGAAGCACTTGATGCTGAAAAGACATGGTTGAGTATGTATAAGCTTCCTGAAGCTGATTTCAAGACTTTTAGCAAGCGTGCAAAGCAAGCACTAACCGCTATTAGAGGCAGTTTTTAATGTGGAATAACAACAATATAAAGTATATTCTTTATGTAATATATCTTTTGTTTTTCAGTACCATTGCGAATGCTGCAGAATCTGCACCACAAGCTGCCGGGAGCTGGGTTTCAATCTTACCTCCGCTGTTGACCATTGCTGTTGCGCTGGCGTTCAAACGCGTGGTGCCTGCGCTTTTCCTCGGTATCTGGATGGGTGCGTGGATTATCAATGATTTTGGCCTGATCGGTCTTTGGACAGGATTACTGGATACTTTCCAGGTATTTGTATTGAACGCATTGGCAAACCCTGATCACACAGCGATTGTACTGTTCTCGATGATGGTTGGCGGCATGGTGGGCATTATTTCGCACAACGGCGGGATGCAGGGCATCGTCAATCACATCGTAAAATGGGCTGACTCCGCCCGGCATGCCTGCCTGGCAACCGCCTCATTGGGTCTCGCCATATTCTTCGATGACTATGCCAATACACTGGTCGTCGGGAACACGATGCGACCGGTGACCGATTCAATGCGTGTTTCGCGAGAGAAACTGGCGTATATCGTGGATTCAACTGCGGCACCTGTTGCCTGTATTGCCATCGTAACGACCTGGATTGGTTATGAAATTGGCCTGATCGGCGACTCGATAAGCAAGATGGAAGGACTGGATGGCGAAGCTTACCTGATGTTCCTTAATACCATCCCCTACAGTTTTTACCCGATAATGGCAATTGCCTTTGTCTTCATGGTTTCAGCCAGCGGTCGGGATTTCGGACCCATGCTTGAGGCAGAACGACATGCCCAACAAAATGGTTCCCATAATCCGGATGTGCATAGAAAAAGCTCCGAGGAAGCAGAAAGTATTCAACCCATAGAAGGCAAGCCCCAACGGGCTTTCAATGCTTACATCCCCATCCTTGTCATGGTCCTGGGTGTGATCGTCGGGCTGTATGTAACGGGTAAGGAAGCATCATCTGACATCGCTGATCCAACGCTCCAGCAAATCATTGGCAACGCCAATTCATACACTGCCTTGATGTGGTCCTCGCTGTCCTCGATGATGACAGCAGCACTCTTGTCACTGGTGCAGAGAATCATGAACCTGGAAGAGGTCGTCAATGCCTGGTTCCACGGCTTACGCGCGATGTTGATGGCCATGATCATCCTTATCCTTGCCTGGTCACTCGGGGAAGTGAGCGATATATTAAAAACCGCTGATTTCCTGGTCAGCGTACTTGGCGACACCCTGCCCGTCTTCGTCCTTCCCACGATAGTATTTCTACTGGCAGCAGCAACGGCTTTTGCAACCGGTTCCAGTTGGGGTGCCATGGGTATTCTATTCCCCCTCGCCATGCCACTGACCTGGGCTGTCATGGTGGCACAGGGTCAGGCCGGTCCGGAACACATGCATATCCTGTACTCATCAATTTCCGCCATTCTGGCCGGTGCCGTCTGGGGTGATCATTGCTCACCTATTTCAGATACCACCATATTGTCATCACTCGCATCCGGTTGTGACCACATCGAGCATGTCCGTACGCAATTGCCCTATGCAATGACGGTCGGTGGAGTGGCCATATTGATTGGCAGTATCCCCACAGCATTAGGTTTACCCTGGTGGCTCGGTATGTCAGTTGGTTTGCTGATACTTTGGCTGATACTGAAGTACTACGGTAAACCTTCATACGAGCCACAAGCCGGCTAATGAATACCGCGGGGCCCATGAGCCCACTCAGGGCTCGTTTTGATCACGGCTCCTCAAACTGGAGCGGACTGCATGGTAGCAGCACTGCTTTGGCATTATTGTCAGCAGCAAGTGCGCATGAAGGAATCGTACTGGTCGTTACCCGTTCCAGCCACCAGTCGCATCTACTGGAGCAGGATGTCCGTTTGTTCAGTGATGGCGAACTGCCGGTTTTACATTTCCCGGATCACGAAACACTGCCTTACGACCCCTTCTCCCCGCACCCGGACATCATTGCCGGGCGTCTTTCGACCCTGTCTTCACTGGCTGGCGTGAAGCGCGGTCTGCTGTTTGTTCCGATTGCCACCCTGATGCAACGCCTACCACCAAGAAGCCATGCGCTCGGGCGTAATATTCAGCTGAAAACCGGTCAGTCGCTGGTTATTGATAATTTTCGTCATAAGCTGCAGCAGGCGGGATACAGCCATTCCGATCCGGTCTACCAGGCAGGCCAGTTTGCAGTCCGCGGAGCTGTTATCGATCTCTTTCCTACCGGCAGAACAATGCCCTTACGCATTGATCTGTTTGATGAAGAAATTGACTCATTGCGGGAATTTGATCCTGAAACCCAACGCTCGACAGCCGAGCTGGAAAATTTCAACATGCTGCCGGCTCGCGAGTACCCCTGCGACGATGACTCGTTCAACGACTTTCGCAAGGCATTTCGCTATCGATTTGTCGTCGATACCCGCAATGTCTCGCTTTATCAGGATTTACGCCAGGGCAACCATCCCCAGGGGCTGGAGCAATATCTGCCACTGTTTTTTGAACATACTGAAAACCTGCTCGATTACCTGCCTGACAAGCCCCTGGTGGTCACACAACAAGGTATCTTCGATGCTGCGGTCGATTTCTGGTCATCAACAAATGAACGTTGGGAGCAGCGTCGCCACGATGTAGAACGGCCAATACTTGACCCCTCGGAACTCTACTTCGACACCGACAACATTCGGAAAAGGTTAGAAGACAACCATACGATTGACCTACTCGAGAAAAATGGAGGATCAGCCTCCAGTGTACGATTTGATACACAGATCGCACCGGACCTTCATATTCACGAGCGCGGTAATGAGCCTGCTGCGGCATTGCTCAAATTCACCCATGACTACCCTGGGCGTATCATGTTCGCCGCTGATACCACTGGACGACGCGAGGTACTTTCAGAAACCCTACGCGCTTTTGGCATCCTTCCGCAGCGTTTTGAATCCTGGACCGAATTCCAGACATCCGGGGCAAGTCTCGGGCTGACGGTTCTGCCGGTGGAACAGGGTTTTGTGGCCGGAAAAGATATTGCCGTTCTGACTGAGAGCCAATTATTTGGCGGCCGGGTCCGGCCCAAAACCACACGGAAACTTTCCGAGCGTGACCCAGAGGCGATTATACGCAGTCTTTCCGATCTCGAACCTGGAGATCCGGTGGTTCACGAGGACCATGGTATCGGGCGTTACCGGGGACTGCAGTCGCTCGAAATCGATGACCGTGAAGCCGAATTCCTGATGCTGGAGTACGCCAACGAAGACAAGTTGTACGTACCGGTCACATCCATGCACCTGATCAGTCGCTACACCGGTGGTGCTGCGGAAAAGGCACCACTCCATCGCCTGGGTAGCGAGCAATGGGCCAATGCCCGTAAACGTGCGGCCAAAAAGGTCCGGGATGTCGCGGCAGAACTACTGGAGCTATACGCGCTCAGACAGGCACGACAGGGTTTCAAATTTGAGCTCGACAAACCCATGTATGCCGATTTCAGCTCCGGTTTCCCTTTTGAGGAAACACCAGATCAACAAAGAACCATTGAAGCAGTACTCGAAGACATGGTTTCCGATCAGCCCATGGATCGTGTCGTTTGCGGTGACGTTGGTTTTGGTAAAACCGAAGTCGCATTGCGTGCAGCTTACGTCGCTGTTCAGGGCCAGAAACAGGTGGCCATTCTGGTGCCAACCACCCTGCTCGCCCAACAGCATTTCTCCACTTTCAGCGATCGCTTTGCCGACTGGCCAATACGTATCGAGTTGTTATCACGGTTTCGCACCGGCAAACAGCTAACCGCCACGCTCAAGGATCTTGCGGCGGGTAAAGTCGACATCGTCATTGGTACCCACAAATTGTTGCAACGTGACATTCGTTTCAAACAACTGGGACTGGTGATCGTTGATGAGGAACAACGTTTTGGTGTACGGCAGAAAGAACGCTTAAAACAACTCAGGGCCGAAGTCGACCTGCTGACGCTCACTGCAACGCCAATTCCACGAACACTCAATATGGCCATGTCGGGCATACGCGATCTTTCCATCATTGCAACCCCGCCAGCACGCCGTATGGCCGTTAAAACATTGGTTACACCCTGGGACTCAGCCCTGCTGCGTGAGGCCCTGCAGCGGGAAATCCAACGCGGTGGACAGGCGTTCTTTCTGCACAACGAAGTGCGCAATATTGAACAAATGGCGCGCGAAGTAAGTGAGCTGGTGCCTTCCGCACGTGTCCGTGTAGCACATGGCCAAATGCCCAAGGGGGAACTGGAAAAGGTCATGCTGGATTTCTACCGCCAGCGAATCAATGTTCTGGTCTGCACCACCATCATCGAAAACGGCATCGACGTGCCCACGGCCAACACGATTATCGTCAACCGCGCAGACAAATTCGGGCTGGCCCAGTTGCACCAACTCAGAGGCCGCGTGGGCCGTTCACATCACCGTGCCTACGCCTACCTGGTCACACCGGATAAACGCAGCATGACCCGTGATGCACACAAAAGGCTGGAGGCGATTGCCTCGCTGGAGGAACTGGGAGCAGGCTTTACACTGGCCACCCACGACCTGGAAATCCGTGGCGCAGGTGAATTACTTGGTGACGAGCAAAGCGGTGAAATCCAATCTGTTGGTTTCAGCCTCTACAGCGAATTGCTGGCGCGTGCAGTTGCGGGGCTACGCGAAGGCAAGGAAGTTGATCTGGAAGGCAGCCTGCACCAGGAAACAGAAATCGAACTGCATATATCCGCACTGATCCCGGATGACTGGCTGGGTGATATTCACACACGGCTAACCTTGTACAAACGAATAGCCAGCGCACCCGGTAAATCAGCCCTGAGGGATTTGCAGGTTGAAATGATCGATCGTTTCGGCCTGTTGCCACCCCAGACCAAACACCTGTTCCAGGTGACCGAGTTACGGCAAAAAGCACGCGCTATCGGTGTCAGCCGGGTTGATTTTGGCGAAACCGGTGG
>CBDTVF010000210.1:0-5860 GCA_965363775.1 uncultured Gammaproteobacteria bacterium | reverse complement strand
CAGACCGTCATCATCAAGGATGATATTGGGAGATTTACCACCCAGTTCCTGCGCAACCCTTTTGACGGTATTGGCTGAGCCGTGGGCAACCGCCCTGCCCGCACGAGTCGAACCGGTGAAGGACATCATGTCTATATCCGGGTGATTTGACATGGCTTCACCCACGATCGGACCTTCACCATTCACCAGGTTGAAAACACCGGCAGGCAGCCCTGCCTCATCGATGATCTCGGCAAAAATGATAGCGTTTAAAGGCGCGATCTCGCTGGGTTTCAACACCATCGTACAGCCACAGGCCAGTGCCGGAGCGACTTTGAGTACCACCTGGTTCATCGGCCAATTCCACGGTGTGATAAGACCACAGACACCTATCGCCTCGTGAATTATCTGCGAATTTCCAAGTTTCTTTTCAAACTCGTAAGTCTTAAGGGCCTCCAATACAGCAGACATATCCGCATAACCGGCACCCGTCTGCGAGCGGTTGGCAAATGTCAGTGGCGCGCCCATCTCCTGCGACATGCAAAGTGCCAGTTCATCCCAACGCTGTTTGTAGCCGGCCAGGATTTTCTCGAAATATGAGATGCGCTCTTCACGGCTCGTCTGGCTATAGCCTATGAACGCCTGCCTGGCAGCGGAAACCGCCCGATCAACATCAGCCGCACTGCCAAGACTAATCTGCCCGATCGCTTGCTCGGTTGCAGGGTTGATGA
The DNA here is from genome assembly GCA_965363775.1 of uncultured Gammaproteobacteria bacterium. Lineage (GTDB taxonomy): Bacteria > Pseudomonadota > Gammaproteobacteria > Xanthomonadales > SZUA-36 > SZUA-36. Next base: position 5,150 of record CBDTVF010000210.1, on the reverse strand, counting down.
CATCAAACGCGTTGGGGGTGATGGGGTCAACCCACTCACCATTGATATAGAATTTAAGTGCATTTTGCATGTTGCTTACCTTTGACAGCCTGCGGGATATTTTCCCGGATAAAGTAAATAGGACACATAAAGTTGTTCTACTAGGAATAATACATCAACAAAGCGGGGTATCGTTCTCAATCATATCAATAGATGCATTAATGTCTGCGTCTCAGTGCAGGATGAGGGAATAGCCGGTGCCAGGGTACAAAAACCGTAGGGCTTGCAGGTGAGCTGGAGGATCATGCAGGGCTGAAGAAACGTCTTTGTTTATAAAGCACTCTATCCAATTGCAAATGCATTAATCGCAATTTTTGTTGAACGCTCTTTCATAATCCGACCCTCCTTCTGAGCTGCTTAAGTTACCTCTTCTATACCCTCCAAATCAACCGGGTTATGTAGGAACTGAAGTGGACTTTTGAGATGCCTGGGTATATGGGAGGTGTTATAGGAGCAATTTTTTTCACCGACAGACGCCCCTGACGTCTGCATTGTTTGGTATGGCGATCAATCATAAAAAGTACATCAGTACACACAGGTAAAATGGGTGTAAATGGATGGACAAATGGATGGAGCCATGCCATCATACAAATGGATGGAAATGGAGGCGAAAATGGGTGGCAACATCTTTACAGACACTTTAGAAATCACACCAAAAATTCTCAAACTGATCGCCGAGGTTGATGAATTTAAAGGCGCCTGGACGGCAATTGGTCGGATTTCACCTGATCGCCTTATGGCACTACGCCAGATTGCGACTATCGAGAGCATCGGCTCATCGACGCGAATCGAGGGCGCAAAGCTGAATGACGCAGAAGTTGAACGCTTGCTCGCCGGTTTGCACGTGAAGTCATTCACCTCCCGTGATGAAGAGGAAGTCGCCGGTTACGCTGAGGCTATGGAAACCATCTTTGCACATTGGGAGGACGTCGCACTCACGGAAAACCACATCAAGCAGTTGCACCGCGACCTGCTGCAATACTCATCGAAAGATGGAAGGCATCGAGGTGAATATAAGACACACAACAACCATGTCGAAGCTTTCGGGCCAGGTGGTGAAAGCCTCGGAATCGTCTTTGAGACGGCTACACCATTCGATACGCCACGTCTGATGGCAGAGTTGATCGAGGCGACACAAGGCAATCTTGAAAGTGGCGACTTGCATCCGCTGATAAACATCGCGTTCTTCATTGTGATGTTTCTGGAAATTCACCCATTTCAGGATGGCAACGGGCGTCTATCTCGCATCCTTACGACTTTGTTACTTCTGCGCTCGGGCTATGCATATGTCCCCTATAGCTCGCTTGAAAGCGTCATTGAGCAAAGCAAGGATACTTACTACTTGGCGCTACGCAAGACACAGCGGACAGTTCGCACGGCCGCACCAGATTGGCAGCCATGGCTGAACTTTTTCCTGAAATCACTGCAGCAACAGAAGGTACAACTTGAGAAGAAGATCGAGCAAGAGCGTCTAATTCTCGGTAATCTGCCTGAACTATCGGTGCAAATACTGGAACTATGCCGCCACCGAGGACGAGTGACCGTGGCCGAAACGGTAAAAGTCACCGGTGCAAACCGCAACACGATTAAGGATCATTTCAAAGCACTTGTCCGCGCCAGCCACTTAGTTCGGCATGGAGCCGGGCGTGGTACTTGGTACGGATTGACCTGAGCTTGATACGATCACTGTCTCGTGTATTGGGAACAGGTCGAACCGTGACATTGAAAAAGGAGCAATCACTACGCCAAGCAATCGCTCGTGAGGAAGCGAACCTCGCTGCTCTCGAACAAGAACAACAAAAAAACCGGGGTCGATTGGCTGCGCTCAAGCCAGAGGTCCGAGGGGAGGATCTGGTTCGTGAGATGGCTCTGCGTGAGCCAGTGTGGTGAAGAGCATGATTGTTCCAATCAACTTATTACAAAACCGAACCACTCAAATTAGCCAAAGAGACTATTGTGGAATAAGGGGCAATTTTGAGCAAAATGAAGTGAGTTTAGTTCGCTTTTCAGCGACCAGAGATGCCGTAACTAGCTGAATATTTGGGAGATTCTTGGTCTCCGACAGAGACTGCCGTCGGAGACCAGACTGTATGGCTGGGGGTGAGGGATTCGAACCCCCGCTGGCGGAGTCAGAGTCCGCAGTCCTACCACTAGACGAACCCCCAGGAAACCTGGGTGGAACTTAACGTTTCGAGTACTGCGTTGCCTTGCGTGCTTTGTGCAGGCCGACTTTTTTACGTTCGACTTCACGTGCATCACGGGTTACAAAACCCGCTTTACGCAATGGACCGCGCAGTTCACCGTCGTATTCCATCAATGCGCGGGTCAGGCCCAGACGGATCGCACCGGCCTGGCCGGAGATGCCGCCGCCTGCAACGGTGCAATTGATATCAAACATATCCATCATGTCCAGCTTTTCAAGCGGCTGGCGGACAACCATGCAAGCGGTTTCTCTTCCGAAAAACTCATCAAGAGGGCGTTTGTTGACAACGATGTCGCCTTTACCCCTGCTCATGTAAACCCGTGCTTTGGAAGACTTGCGTCGTCCGGTTCCGTAATACTGTTCAGTAGCCATAAATCTCGTATCCGTGTGTATTTCGCGACTTACAGCTCAAGCTGGGTCGGTTGCTGGGCTTCATGCGGGTGTACCGGGCCTGCATATACATGCAGCTTACGGAACATCGCACGACCCAATGGGTTTTTAGGCAACATGCCTTTGACTGCATATTGGATAACACGCTCAGGGTGCGTATCCAGCAATTTACCCAGGTTGATTGATTTCAAATTACCGATATAACCGGTATAACGATGATACATTTTGTCATCCAGTTTTTTACCAGTTACCTTAATCTTTTCAGCATTGATCACAACCATGTGATCTCCTGTGTCCATGTTTGGAGTGAACTCAGGTTTATGCTTTCCACGCAGACGGGATGCCAGTTCACTGGCCAGTCTACCGAGTGTTTTGTCAGTCGCATCGACTACACACCACTCGCGTTTAATCGTTGCAGGTGTCGCTGTAAAAGTCTTCATTATTACCATTCTCTATAAATTACTCGAGTCATCGAGTGAAGGGCGGGAATTTTACTGGCTTAGCCCGCTATTATCAACCACCTGAGCGTTTATTTCTCGGGTTTTCTGCATTAAACCCTCTAAGGGAGCTTAAGTCGTTCCACAACCTGGCCATTTTTGATGTGGCTGTCGATAATTTCATCGACATCTTCCTCATCAATATAGGTGTACCAGACAGCTTCCGGGTAGACCACGCAAACGGGTCCTTCTTCACAGCGGTCAAGGCAACCGGCCTTGTTTATCCGCACTTTACCTTGCCCGGCCAGGCCCAGTTTCTTTACCCTGCTTTTGGCGTAGTCACGCAATGCAGCAGAGCCGCATTGATTGCAGGACGGACGTTCGGCGTCCGTCCCACGATCATTTGTGCAGAAAAAAAGATGTCGCTGATAGTATTGGGTCATTTAGTACTTTTGATAAACCTGCGCTTAACGTATTGCTTAGAAGTTGTAAACAATGTTAGCAGAGGTGATCGTATCTGTATGTTCCGTGTCACCCGGTGGTATCTTTGAGTTATTACGTGCTTCAAAACCCAACTTGAGCGCAAACTTGTCTGTCATGGCAACAGCAAGACCGGTGTTGAACTGCGTAAATGTATTGCTTGATCCTGTTTCAACCAAAAGACGGTTGGTCCATGTGGTCGATCTGAACATCTGCCAGGTATCATCCAGCAAGAATCTTGCGATGGCTTCGCTACTTGAAAGACCCGATTCGGTTTCCGTCAGTTTGCGATAACCAGCACCGACTTCACCCCTCATTTCATGCTTTTCACTTTTCATCAACAAGTGACCATAACCAGCAGTTAACGACACGGATGGGTCATAAGAGCCAAATTTGTCGGCATCCCAACGAAATGCACCAAACAGCCAGTTTTTTTCTGAAAGCTTACGGTCACTCTGCACTTCCGCGGTATAACGTTCATTGTCGGAAATTCCATCCTCGGAGGTATTCAGTACCGTACCGGTGAAACGGTGACGCCACCTTGCTCCTGTCCTGATGAAATTCAGTTTGAAATTTAATGCGACCGTTTCCGTATTGCCGGTCGTGTTGACGAAGCCGAGTTCACCAGAACCTTCCCAGGGATCAACGACTACCTCAACTTCTTCTTCCTCTTCTGCTGCATCTTCTTCATGTGCGTACACACCGGTAGAGAGCAGCAACATTGCCACCAGTGCAAGCTTTACCAAATAATCCATACTATGTCCTCCAGAGACCTTAAAAAACAAGCGGGGCAGTATATATCCAAAAGAGAAAAAAATCTCGCACTGATTTAGCAGTACAATTAGAATTGTTTTTTGCTAAATTCAGGATGATACATAATGTCACGTTACTACACGGCCATTGATCGATTGATTATCAGCTTTGATGGCGCTTTGCGTATGGCCACCGGACAGGCATATGCGGCAAAGCGGGAAAACCCTGCCGGTTCGACACCCGAGGTGATGATGGATGAGGAAAACCGTCAACACGCTGCAGGACTGATGCGTATCAACCATGCCGGTGAAGTCTGTGCACAGGCCCTCTATGCCGGTCAGGCAGCCACCGCCCGCAACCCGGAAGTTCAGGCTGATATGCAGCAGGCAGCCAATGAGGAAATTGATCATTTGAGCTGGTGTAAAGATCGTCTGGATGAGCTGGAAAGCAAACCGAGCAAGCTGGACCCTCTCTGGTATGCAGGTTCGTTTGCCATCGGTGCAGTCGCCGGTCTGGCTGGCGACGGCTGGAGCCTCGGGTTTCTTAAAGAAACAGAAAACCAGGTCGAAGCACACCTTGAAGGCCATATCGAAGAATTGCCTCCGGAGGATGCCCGCAGCCGTGCGATTCTGGATCAGATGAAAATTGATGAAGCCAAACATGCAAAGATGGCGGAAGATTCCGGCGCCTATGATTTGCCCGGGCCCGTTCGCAGGCTGATGAAGCTGACTGCAAGTGCGATGAAGGCAGTTGCTTACCGCGTGTAACTCGATTCCACGAATGGGCATTTGATGTAAAACGTGCTGATTGTAGGGTGGGTAACTTGTTACCCACGATCGGTTTGTAAT
>CBDTVF010000209.1:0-5870 GCA_965363775.1 uncultured Gammaproteobacteria bacterium | reverse complement strand
AGATGAGCAGTTGATGAAACTGGTGCTCAAGCGCATTGCTGCCGAAGGCCCCTTGATGGCCAAAGATTTTGAGCATACCGGTAAGAAAAAGATTGGTGAATGGACAAGCAAGCCCGCCAAACGTGCCCTGGAGTATCTGTTTATGCAGGGTGAACTGATGGTTCCCTACCGGGTTAACTTCCACAAAGTCTATGATCTCACCGAACGGGTATTGACAAAAGAGACGGACACCACTGTGCCAGGCCCGGAGGAATATGCTCGTTTTCTGATAACCCGTTACCTGCAGGCAAATGGACTGGGACTGGTTTCGGAAATGGCCTATTTGCTGAAAAACACCAAACCGCTTGTTTCTACCGCTTTGCAGGAAATGGTCTCAAACGGGGAGTTATTACAGATTGATACCGCCGGTAGTCGCTATTATGCCTTACCCGCTTCGCTGGAGTTGCTGGGTAAGCCACTGGCCCGCAGTAAGCTCAAATTACTTTCGCCATTTGATAATCTGCTCATCCAGCGTAAGCGTATGCAGGCTCTTTTCGGTTTTGATTACCTGATTGAGTGCTATCTCCCCGAGGCAAAACGTCAATACGGCTATTTCTCTCTACCGGTTTTATGGGATGGGAAGCTGGTTGCCCGGGTGGATTGCAAAACTGAGAGAAAGAAATCACTGCTGCATATTCAACATCTTGCACTGGAACCCCGGCTTGTTAAGACCGAGGCTTTTGCCGTTGCTCTGGGCAAAGAACTTGCATCCTTCATGCAGTTTAATAATTGTAAGAATATGCAACTACACAGAACCACACCAGCCAACTTCAAACCGGTGTTGCAAACTGTAATCAACGGCCTTAATGTGATGAAAGCATGATTAAATTAGCCGCCCGGTTTCAGGTCATTTATGTGGGCATAATGATCTGGTTGATTGGCCGCTTGCTGGAGGCAGCAAGTCAGGTCGATAAAAAGATTCAGCAAGAGATTGTGGCATTGCCCACAGCCTTTGCATTCTCCATGGGTGTCCTGCCCAGGGGGCCCGTGTTCGCCGTGCAGAAGCAGGTCGATGGTACGCTTCACTGTGCGCGGAAAAACGACACGTTTGCCCCTGACCTGAAGATTTCTTTCAAGCACGTGAAGCATGCATTTTTGATCCTGTCATTTCAGGAAAGCACAGCACGTTCATTTGCCAATGATCGAATGCTGCTGGATGGCGACATCAACCTCGGGATGATCATCGTTCGATGCCTGGACAGGATGGAGTGTCTGGTATTGCCCCGGTTCATAGCGATACGCGCCGTCAAGCGTTATCCATCTATCTCCTTAGGCCAAAAATTAAATTTGGCAACAAGAATTTATTTTCAACTATTGGTGGGCTTTTTCAGGAGAGGTCATGTCTAACAATTTCTATGAGTTTTTCTGCCCGGTCAAGATTATTGCCGGTCGGGCTGCGTTGGAGCATGCACCTTTTGAACTGAGTGTCAGGGGTGCCGGCAAGGTTCTGCTTATTACTGATAGTGGGATAAAAGCAGCGGGTTTACTCTCACATGTGCTGACTGCTTTTGACTCAAGCCAGGTAGACATTGCAACGGTCTATGACCAGGTTCCAATAGACTCCAGTCTGTCCGTGATAAAGGAAATTGCCGATATTTATCGGCAACACCAGTGTGATTCAATCATTGCCATTGGCGGTGGTTCAGTCATTGATACCAGTAAGGCCGTCAATATCCTGGTATCTGAAGGTGGGGATGACCTACTGGCTTATGCGGGTCATGGCTGCCTAAAGCATCCGTTGAAACCATTGTTTGTGGTCCCGACGACGGCCGGGACTGGCTCGGAAGTAACCTCGGTGGCCGTTATCAAAGATGAAGAGAATGAACGCAAGGTCGCATTTGGTTCGCACTTTCTCTTTCCAGATGTCGCCATTCTTGATCCCCGCATGACGCTTTCCCTGCCACCGCACATTACGGCCATGACAGCGATGGATGCATTGACCCATGCATGTGAAGCGGCCATTGGTCTTGCAAAAAACCCTATTAGCGATGCCTACGCTCACGGGGCAATAGAAAAGATCAGCAAAAATCTCATGACCGTGATGGACAATCCAAAAGACATTGACGGTCGGATGGAACTCGCCCAGGCCGCGACAATGGCGGGTATTGCTTTTTCAAATTCGCTGGTGGGCGTTGTTCATTCCCTGGGACATTCGGTAGGCGCAATTTGTCATCTTCCACATGGCATGTGTATGAGCATATTTCTACCCTATGTGCTGGAGTACAACCTGGAAACCCGCAGGCAGGAAATTGCAGATTTGCTGTTGCCACTGGCGGGCGCGGAGCGATTCTCCCAGGTGCCCGAGGGGCAGCGGGCGGAAACCTCCATCAAGGTTGTCCGGGAGATGCGTGATCAATTATATGAACTCTGCCAACTACCCAGGACCCTCGAGGAAACCGGTAAGGTTCAAAAAGATCAGTTTGAGGCTATCGCCAACGCGACATTGAATGACGGCTCCATCATTTTCAATGCGAAAGAGGTCGACTTCGATGACGCCATGACGCTGTTGGAAACAGCCTGGGCTTAAATCACGAAACAACCTTAAGCGTTCATTTCATATTGACCGCGCATTGTAAATACGTGTTCTTCCCAGACTTTCTGGTAACGAAGGTCATCAACAAACGGTTTTCTGATCATCCGCCGGGCGTAATCCATCTGGGCTTCGGTGCTGGAAGGCTTATTGTGGAACTCCAGTGCGTAAGCGGAAAAATCCCTGATCATAAAGTCAAAAATTTGATCCAGCACTTCAATCGGAATTTCATAAATTGCGGCATTTTCTAAAATGAGCTGTCCATAAACGACCAGCGTAAAAAGCTCACCCGTCGTCAGCAGAAAATCGATATCTTTAGATTGCTCCGCAGTGGCGGGTGCCATGACAAGCGCTTCTTTGAACAGGGCAATCTGCTCTTTGAAAATCGACAGGTTGGGGAGGTCGTAACTGTCATAAGCTGCACTGTAGTCATGAAACTGGATTTTACTCAAACCCCTGGTTGGGCCCTGATTGAATAAAAAGCTGTCATCGGCGGCATCAAGTCTTTGCGGAACATCCTCATATTCTTTTGCAGCAAAGAAGTAATTCTTCATAAATTTGACGATCAACGCCATGTTCACATGAACCGTACCTTCCAGTTTGGGCAGTGCGCGAATATCAATCGCTGCCATCTCAAAGTACATGTCTTTTTCAAAACCCTTGGCGGCTATTACATCCCAGAGCAGGTTGATGACATCTTCACCCTGGGTTGTAACTTTCATTTTGACCATGGGGTTATAGAGTAAATACCTGCGGTCATCCGCCGATGCTGAGCGAAGGTAATCCGATGCGCGCAAGGCAAATAGTTTCATTGCAATCAATCTTGTCCAGGCATCCGTAAACAGTCTTTTTACATGTGGAAAATCCGTCACGTGCATGTTGTAGAGATTTCTGCCAGCGGCATGATCAATAGCCTCATAGAATGCATGGGTACACATTCCAATAGAGGCCCAGCCCAGGTTGAATTTGCCTACATTGACCGTGTTGAGCGCAGCATTCCAGGCATCATCGCCCCTGGCCAGTATCTGCACATCGGTGATCTCATAATCTTCCAGCTTGTATTCGGCAACGTAAGACTGGCTATTAACGACATTTTTGACCAGTTGGTAATCCTTGTGCTGTGAATCCGCTATAAAAAACACGTACTCACCGGTATCTGACATTTTTCCGAATGTGGATACCATGCGCGCTTGATTCGCATTACCAATGTAGTACTTGCCACCTGAAACAGAGTATTTGCCATCACCTTTGGGTGTAACGACCATATCGGAAGAATAAATATCAGCCCCGTGCTCTTTTTCAGAAAGACCGAAGGCAAAAATCTCACCGTCTTTCAGGTATTGTGCTGCCAGTTCTTTCATGGCCGGGTTCTTACCCATCCAGATCGGCCCGATACCCAGTACGGACACCTGGTAGGTGTACCAGTAGCACAAGCCATAAAAACCCAGGATTTCGGCGAATTCACATACCCGGGATGTATCCCACCTGGAATCCTCATCGCCGTTTTCCGCATTGGTCATCATGGTGGCTAGAATTTGCTCTTTACCCATGAACTCAATGAAATCGGCGTACCAGGTTCTCTCATGAAAGTCTTCTTTCAGTTTATCCAGTCCCCTGTCTTCAAAAAACTGAATGGTTTTCTGCATGATTTCACGGGATCTTTCGTCAGAGTTTTCACGCTGGTACGTTTTTGGGTTTAGTAGAATCACTGGTAGTCCTCTCGGTGATTGATGTCTGAAAAGGGTGACAATTTCAGATTTTGCATACGCAACCGTATGGTAGGCAAAAACGGACGCTTTCGCAATCAACAAGAAACGAAAAATCAATACGACTGCTTCACCTGACCATGCTTCCGGACGTAAAGCCATATCGACTGAGATCGCAGCGCGACTGTTGAGCACCCTGGACAAGTCAACACAGCTTGTTCACGAATTCGAGTAGGATTGGTATCATATCTTTATCAATCGAGGAGTGAATAAGTCTTGGCTAAGTCAAAACCCCATATCAAGGTCATCGGATTTGATGCCGATGACACGCTGTGGCTCAACGAAGTGCATTACCGAAATATCGAGGAGCAATTCGTCGAACTCATGAAGCCGTGGTTGACCGAACGTGAAATCAGGAAAGAGTTGTTCAGGTTCGAAATGAAGACGCTGAGCCTGTATGGATACGGCGCGAAGAGTTTTACGTTATCGATGATTTCCACAGCCATCAGTATTTCAAACGGCCAGGTGGGCAGTGATGTTATCAGGCAAATTGTCGATCTCGGCAAGTGGCTGATCAATGCGCCACTCGAACTGCTGGACAATGTGGCTGATGTGTTGGCAAAGTTGCACCTCGACTACAAGCTCATCGTGGCGACCAAGGGTGACCTGCTTGACCAGGAACGCAAGTTGCAGAATTCAAACCTGGAACGATTTTTCCACCATGTTGAGATCATGAGTGACAAGAACCCGGACAGCTACGGTAAGCTGGTACGGCACCTCGACATCAATCCTGAAGAGTTTCTTATGATTGGTAATTCGCTCAAATCTGACGTGATACCGGTACTTGAGATCGGCTCGGAAGCCATTCACATTCCCTATCACACGACTTGGGAACATGAGCATGTCGCTGATATGAGCAGTATCCAGCCTTACATGACATTGGATAGTTTTCACGATCTGCTCGGGGTTTTTTACCAATAAAGCCGCCATTTGCAATAACCGCTTTGGTCGGGCCAGACCTATAGGTTGCCCAAAGTTGCACAACGAAGTGGCACAACTTTGGGCAGTCCGAATTGAGTGGGTTAACTGATTACTCTGATGCCTCGCTCAGCGCTATACCCAGTGCTTTAGCCACACCTTCACCATAAGCTGGATCGGCCCTCATGCAGTTGCCAATGTGGCGTTTTCTGACCTGATCATCGACACTTGCTAACTCTGCAGCGGTGTTGTCGAACAGCACCTGCTGCTGCTCCGGAGACATAATACGGAACAACATGCCGGGCTGGGTGTAGTAGTCCTCATCATCTTCACGGTAGTTCCAGTTATCGGCCGCTCCAGAGAGTTCCAAAGGTGGCTCCTTGGCTTCCGGTGATTCCTGCCAAAGTCCCAGGCTATTGGGCTCATAGGCCTTGGTGCTACCGTAGTTACCATCGACACGCATCAAACCGTCGCGATGGAAGCTGGATACCGGGCAGCGGGGCTTGTTCACAGGAATCTGTGCATGGTTCACACCGAGGCGGTAACGCTGGGTGTCACCGTAGGAAAACAGGCGGCCCTGTAACATCTTATCGGGAGAGAAGCCGATTCCGGGCACA
>CBDTVF010000208.1:0-5878 GCA_965363775.1 uncultured Gammaproteobacteria bacterium | reverse complement strand
CGCATATCCCTGAGGATTTCACGTGCTGCATTGGCACCCGGGGCTGCCATCACGCCTCCTCCGGGGTGATTTGAAGAACTACACATATACAGGCCTTTTGTGGGTCCCCGGTATTGTGCGTAACCGGGTATCGGACGATTGAACAACAATTGGTCAATGGTCAGTTCACCAAGGAAAATATTACCCTCGGTCAGCCCGACCTCATCTTCGAGTTCCCTGGGTGTTCGTATTTCCACATGCTGGATCAGATCTTTGAAACCCGGTGCGTAAGATTCGATTTTGTTGATGACGGTTTGACCAAACTGGTCGCGCAGATCGGTGGTCCAGTCCTCACCGTTTACTTTGGGTGGTACATATTGCACAAAGACTGACATGAAATGCTTACCCGGTGGTGTCATGGTTGGATCCGTAAGCGACGGTATGAGAATGTCGACATAGGGGTCTTGTGACCAAATGCCGCTTTTCCAGTCATCATAAGCGCGCTCCAGACGTTCAACGGTATCAACCAGGTGTAAATCCCCCTTGATGAGTTCCGGATTGCCCTCCAGTGCAGTGAAATTGGGCACGCCATCGAGTGCAAAATTTAGTTTGCCGGACGAGCCGCGAATCTTGAAATTCTTAACCTTGCGGATGAATTCCGGATCCAGGTCATTTTTGTCCATGCACTCGAGGAAGGTGCGCGGCAGTGTCAGGTTTGAAACCACAACATCTGCGTGATATTCATCTCCATTCTCCAGTGCCACACCGGTCACTTTACCGTTGCGCACCAGGATCTGTTCTACGCCCGCCTCCGTTAAGAGTTCACCACCATGGTCCTCATAACAGTCTGCCATTGCCTTGGCGATGGCACCCATGCCGCCCCGCGCGAAACCCCAGGCACCCATATTACCGTCAACGTCACCCATGGCATGGTGCAGTAGCACGTATGCCGTGCCGGGTGACATGACTCCCATGGCAGATCCGATAATCCCACTGCCTGCCTTGGATGCCTTGATTAACGGATGTTCAAAATACTCGTCCAGAAACTCCGAAATGCTCATCGTATACAGACGCATCATGTCGTAGATGACGTCCTCGCCCGACTTTAGCAATGTTTTGCCCATAAGCATCATTTCCCGCAGGTCACGGGGTCTGAACGAGGTCGGATCCGGGGCTGTGCGCAACAGGAATTGTCTTATAAATTTGGCCTGGCGCATGATGTCACGGTCAAAACGGACCTTGGCGTCAGCGTCACGCGGACTGAGACGGGCCATTTCCCTGCGAGACGCATCCGGATCAACGTATGACCCTATGTAATCGCCATTTCGTGAAATGGTCGCGTTGCCACCGTAAGGCACGATTTGCAGGCCATATTTGGCCAGATTCATGCTGCGATAGACTTCTGGGCGCAACAAACTGCTGACATAAGAACAATTGGAATATATCCAATCCTTGTGCTTCTTAAGACTAACGGTAGCACCGCCGATGTAGGGATTTTTTTCAAGTAGTAAAACGTCAAGCCCCGCCTTGGCCAGGTAGGCAGCATTGGTCAGACCGTTATGGCCTGCACCGATGACGATAGCATCATATTTTTTCACGCTTTCCGGCTCCTGGAATATCAATACCTGGTGGATTGGTCAGTGATCTTCTGTGTTGTGATAGATTCGCATAATCCATCTCTTTTGTCTATGGTGAATGAATGACTGTTCATTCATTGAAAAGCCGGCAAAAAGGAATTATGCTGAGTTGAAAATCCGTTATTTCCGTACTATCAAAACGAGGATAGAGTTTGATTCAGTCCGCAACCAAGCCCCGAAAAAAGCGACGCACCGCTTCCAAGGAACAACGTCAGGCCCAGCTGATCAAGGCGACCATACGTACGATTGCAAAACGTGGCCTGTCTGAAACCACCATGGCAACTGTGTCCAAAGAAGCGGCACTCAGCCAGGGCATTATCAACCTGCATTTCCAAAGTAAGGAACGTTTGCTGGAAGAAACCCTGCGTTATGTTGTGGATGAGTATCGCAGCGCCTGGCACAAGGCCCTGGACAACTGTGGGGATTCGGCAGGGGATAAACTGAATGCATTGGTAACTGTGGATTTTGATAAAAAGATTTGTCAACGCAACAAGTTGGCAGTCTGGTTTGCCTTCTGGGGTGAGAGTGGCTCACGGCTTACCTATCGCAGAATTTATGCAGAGCGAGGCCGTGAATACAAAAAGATGCTGACCGGGCTTTGTGAAGAAATTGTCAGGCAGGGCAGATATGATGCCAACGCTCAACATATTGCCACTGGCCTGGTGGCGATGCACGCAGGCCTATGGCTGGATTTGCTGTTAAGTCCGGAGGAAATGAACCTGGCACAGGCACGGGAAATCAGCATATCCTACCTGCGGGGTGTTTTCCCCGGGCTTATGGCGGAATAGGTTCTAACAAAAATCGAAAGGAAAACATGGAAGATCACGTATTATCAACGCTAATTGACACACATCCAGCCAGAACTTCGCTGGATCGGGCCTTTTATACCGATGAGGACATCTATCAACGTGATATTGATGAGGTCTACCTCAAAAGCTGGTTATATGCCGGGCATCTAAGTGAAATCCCAGCCATCGGCGACTGGTTCCTGTTTGAAATGGCGGGTGAATCGGTCATCATCGTTCGAAATGAAGACGGCCAGGTCAGCGCCCTGTTGAATGTTTGTCGACACCGTGGTTCAAAAATCTGTCTCGATAAACGGGGTTGTTCGAGGAAGCTGGTTTGTCGTTATCACGGTTGGAGCTATAACCTGGATGGCGGACTGCACTCTGCAGCCCATATGCCGGAAAGTTTTGATAAATCCGAAGTCAGGCTCAAGAAGATTCATACCGAAATACTTGAAGGTATGATTTACATTAATTTTTCCGAACAGCCTGCATCATTTGAGCCGGTACGAGAGGATTTGAGCGGTTGTTTGCGTCCTTACCGCCTTGATAAGGCTAAAGTAGCGCACCGGCAAACCTACTCTATCAATGCCAACTGGAAGCTATCAGTCGAGAACTATTCCGAGTGTTACCACTGCGCCCCATCGCACCCTGAGTACACGCGTGGTCATTCCCTGGCTAAACCGGATGCCCGAGCCACGGTGATGATGGAAGAAGTCATGTCACGGGCAGCAAGCTGTGGTTTGAGTGAAAAAGCAGTGAACCGTATTTACCTGGATGAACCGGATTTTGGCAACGGTTATGCCTTTGAGCGTTACCCGATGTGGCGTGACCATCTGACCGGTAGTGAGGACGGTCAACCGGTGGCGCCGTTGATGGGTGAGATTAATGACTACGATGGTGGTGCCACAGATTTTCAGGTGGGGCCGGTCAGCTTCGCTTTGGCCTATTGTGACCATGTTGTTATTTACCGGTTTACACCGGTTTCCCTCGGCAAATCAGAGTGTGATATTACCTGGTTGGTCAATGCAGATGCCGAGGAGGGCAGAGACTATGACAAGGCACGTCTGACCTGGTTATGGGATATCACCACCTTGGCCGACAAAAGGATCATCGAATACAATGCCGAAGGAGTGAATTCACGATTTTACAAGCCAGGCCCGTATTCAAAAATGGAGGAGTACACCTGGAAATTTATGTCATGGTATTTACAGGCAATAAGACCGTGAAACCAGCATGTTTACACGACTGGTAAAACCTGATGGATACCCCCTGGAGTATGAAATCTGATGAGTGAGAAAAAAGGTTGGGATAACGCTTTTACCGCCACCGAACTACACGGCACGGTCAAAGGATCACCTTCATATGCCGGCGCACTCAGTTTTATGCGTCGAAAATATACCAGGGATCTTAGCGGTGTGGATATCGCCGTGACCGGTATCCCGTTGGACCTGGCAACCACAAACCGTCCCGGCGCCCGCTTTGGACCGCGTGCCATACGTGCGGCAACACCCGGGATCAGCTGGGAGCGACCGTGGCCATGGGATTTTGATCCGTTTGATCACCTTGCTGTTGTCGATTATGGTGATTGCGAATTCGATGCTGGTCAACCAGAAACCATCGTACCTTGCATAGAAAAACATATCGCCGGCATACTCGAAGCAGGAGCTGCCAGCCTTGTTTTGGGCGGTGATCATTTTGTCACCTACCCGGTGCTAAAGGCCTACGCGGCCATTCATGGTCCTTTGTCATTGGTGCAATTCGATGCACATTCAGATACATGGAGTGAAAAAACCAAGGGTCTCAATCATGGCACCATGTTCTATCACGCGGTGAAGGAGGGCCTGGTTGACGATAGCCGTTCGGTACAAATAGGCTTGCGCACGACCAACGATGAGCCCATGGGCTTCAATATCCTCGATGCACGCTGGGTGCATGGGAATGGACCGGCTTCAACTGCTGAACGTATCAGGGAAATAGTCGGAAATAACAAGGTTTACCTGACTTTTGATATCGATTGCCTGGACCCGGCCTATGCGCCGGGTACCGGTACGCCGGTTTGTGGCGGTTTAAGTTCATTCCAGGCATTGGAGATCATCCGTGGGCTGTCGGGTATTAACCTGGTGGGCATGGATGTTGTAGAAGTAGCCCCCGCCTATGACGTCGGTGAGGTCACAGCGCTCGCAGCTGCCATGCTGGCATCGGAGATGCTCTGTCTTTATAGCGTCAATGCACAGCGTCAGTCCTGAGTCCTTCCATCTCGGCAAAGATTGTATAAACTCTAGACTTCCCGGGATAAATCACATGGAGCAGGTTTATGGATAAGGCGCTACAACTGCGCCGTATGAAGCGAATACCCTTGCTCCTGCTCTTTTTAATGGCTTTGCTGTTCGCGTTTACCCTGCATCATCCCGCCTCCTGGGCTGGCTGGTTACACGCCTTTGCCGAAGCAGGTATGGTCGGTGCTCTCGCTGACTGGTTTGCAGTGGTTGCCCTGTTCCGTCACCCGCTGGGTTTACCTATCCCGCACACCGCGATCATCCCCAACCGCAAGAATGATATCGGCGAAAGCATGTCGAGATTTGTTGCAGATCATTTTCTTGAGCCGGATGTGGTGCGTAAGAAACTGCAAAATACCAATCTGGCGGCATTCGTAGTTAGCTGGCTTAGAAGTGACAGGGGCCGCCAAAGTGTGGAAGATCTCACGACGGTGGTGCTTCGTTGGGCTCTGGATGCCTTTCATGAGAAACGTGTACGCCGGTTTCTTTCCAGGCTTTCCAGTAAACAATTGGCAAACGTCAGCCTGGCGCCTCTGCTTGGTAACACACTGGAGTGGTTGGTCCGGGGGCAAAGACACCAGCAAATACTGACTCAGGTGTTGCGAAATACGATTGTCCTTGTGCATGACAATCGTGACGCAATCAGGGAAAAAGTCCGACAGGAAAGTCCGTGGTGGTTGCCGGGTTTCGTTGATGACCGCATTTTGAAAAAGATGCTTGAACGGATTGAGCATCAACTGTTTGAAATGGCGTTGAATCAGGAACATTCCCTGCGCGAACAATTCAATCAATGGGTGCAGGAATTCGCGCAAGACCTGAAAAATAGCCCGGAACATCGCCGACTGGGAGATGATTTCAAGCAACAATTATTGGCAAACGATGAACTGCAGGACTACCTGTATGGCTTATGGCAGGAGCTTGCACGCAATATTGAATCAGACATCGAAAAACCGGATTCCGTGATCAGGCAACACGTTGGGCAATGGCTGGACAATATGGCTGAAGAACTGGACGGTGATGCGGACATGCAAACCTGGATCAATGCCTGGTTGGTCGATGCGATCACACTGGTGGTTGGCCGTAATAGTGCCCAGATCGCGAGCCTGATCAGTGATACCGTGAAATCCTGGGATGGCGCGGACACCAGTCGCCGGGTTGAACTGGCGATAGGTCGTGATCTGCACTTTATTCGCATAAA
>CBDTVF010000207.1:0-5891 GCA_965363775.1 uncultured Gammaproteobacteria bacterium | reverse complement strand
GACACGCTACCTGGAACGTAAATGGCTGTCGTACTTCATACCGAATGTGCCCACAGTTGCATGATCCTTTCAGCATTTTTTGATCTGACTCAGACATCACGGTTTATCCCGGTTGCTCAAACATGATTTACATGAATTAGAGTATAGGACAAATAAAAGCTATATTGCCGGTTAATGTATCCGGCCACTGATCAGGTATCAGTCTCATTTATTCCGGTCAGGTTTACCATAATTCTGAACGGGTTTGCCGTAACCCTGGACAGCTTTGCCGTAACGGTTCACTGCCGAGCCATATTTATTACTTCCGTTGGGTAGCGCACCTGATCTTGATTTATGATCGTCAATAACCGGACCGCTTCGACGTACAGTCGACTTGCCATATGCAGGTCGCGCATCCGACCCCAAGACGATCGTGCCATTTCCTCCCGCAGACTGACCACGGTGGCCCTGTTGCAGAGGCTTGCCATATTGTTGACGACGGTATACGTGTTGGTGATCCTTGGTTTTTCCATTAACGGCCATCAAATTGTGCGCGCGTATGTCAGGCGCTGTGATCAGCAGGAAAGTTGCTGACAGCATCAAAATACAGTATTTCATCGTGCTTCACCTCAAGTCTGATACTGACTTTAACATAGTCAATTAAACCCGAGCTGAACGGCCATGTGATCGAGTATTGCGGTTCCAGGCGCAATTTGACCAACCCACGATTCATTTTGTTACTTCAGATCCTTGAAAACAGAAATTCAACTTCTGCTACGACGTTTAGACTGCTAAGGTTCAACCCCATCCAATTAATGTGAGTTTTTTCATGACCAACCTGGCTCAGAGTGTCACTCTTGTAACTGGTTCCACCAAGGGAATCGGATATGCGATCGCCGAAGCATTTACCCAGCAGGGTGCCCGTGTAATCGTTCATGGCCGCGATCCGGCTCAAAGCCGGAAAGCGTGTGAGGAGCTGGGCGCCTACGCCTCAGTGGCCGGGGATTTAGGCACCAGCACAAGATGTCAGGAAGTGCTCGATCAACTAGCTGAATTCGATGAGGTTGAGATACTGGTCAACAATGCAGGGATATTCAGTGTAGAAGATTTTTTTGCCATTGATGATGAAGAGTGGCTTCGCTATTACCAGACAAATGTTCTCAGTGCTGTGCGTTTATGCCGTGCCTTGATGTCGTCAATGCTGAAGAAAGGTAAGGGTTGTGTCATCAATGTCGCCAGTGAAGCCGGTATCAAACCATTGCCGCAAATGATCCACTACTCGGTAACCAAGACTGCCCTGATTGGGTTATCCCGCGGACTGGCAGAATTGACCAAGGGCACCGGGGTAACGGTCAACAGCTTGTTGCCTGGGCCAACCTGGACCGCCGGTGTCGAAAGCTACTTCGACGGATTGTCCAAAGAGGAGAACAAGCCGGTGGAGGACCTTCTCAAAAACTATTTCAGTGAACACGAGCCTACTTCGCTGATCCAGCGTTTTATAACAGTGAAAGAAGTAGCCGATGCGGTTGTGTTTCTAGCCGGTAATGGCGCAGTTAATGGCAGCGCTCTAAGGGTCGAGGGCGGCATCATCCGATCTTTATAAAAGAGAAAATAAATATTGAGATTTGACGGGTACTTAATCAACGGTTGAGTGCATAATACCAGTCAGAAAGCCCAACCCTTTCATCACAAATATGCGAGGTTAACCGTGAAGCGGAATCATCAAATTTCTCCCGATATGCTACGTTGGCAGGTAAATGAAGAGAACCTGAAGTTCACTTCGACCCGGGAGGTTAAACCCGCTGCCGGAATCGTCGGACAACCGGTCGCCCTGGAAGCCCTCAAGTTTGGCCTGGAATGTCAGGCACCGGGACAGAATGTGTATGTCCGTGGTATCACCGGTACCGGGCGCATGACCATGATCCGGAGTTTGCTGGATGAACTGGATCTTCTGCCATGGCATCAGCTGGATCGTTGTTATGTGCATAATTTCAAGCATCCAGATCAACCAAGGTTGATAACCCTGCCCGCAGGCGAGGCACTCAGCTTTCGCCAGAGCATGAATCAACTCTCTGATTTTATTGATTATAAACTTAATGAATTCTTAAACACTGCGCCACTGAAGGCACGTCGGGAGGCCGTCAGGCAGCAAACCCAGAATAAAATCAACAAGATTACCAAACCATTCGAAAAAGACTTGAAAAAGGCAGGCATGGCACTTGTCAGCGCGCAGGCGGGACCATCGATGCAGACCGTTATCTGCCCAGTGGTCGATAATGAATCGATCCTGCCCGATCAATACGCACTGATGCATCAGGAGGGTAAGGTCAGTGATGAAGATTTTGCCGTATTTGAGCAACACTTCGAGGAGTACAGCCAACAAATTCAGGAGATATCAGAACAGGTATCTGCTTTCTACCAGAAAGGCCTGTCCACCGCCGGCAAGGTCAATGAAGATGAACTTGTCCTGGTCCTGATAAACCTGACCAAGAATCTGCGGACGGTTCTGAACGACGACAATGTAAATCAGTTTTTGGACGAAGTAATAGCGGATATCCTGGAATATCGTCTCGCGGAGACACCGCCCGGGCAATTACCGGCTGCGTCGATCGTTTATGGTGTGAATATCATAGCCAGCCACAAAGGCGAATCACCATGCCCTGTGGTGATTGAAAACCTACCCACGGTGGGCAATCTGTTTGGTTCAATTGAATCCCACTGGGTCGATGGCAACGCTATGAGCGACTACCGGGGCATCAGGGCAGGTTCGATTGTTCACGCCGATGGCGGTTATCTCGTACTCGATGCCCTGGATGTAATGAGAGAGCCTGACAGCTGGCGTTCGCTCATGCGTGCCTTAAGGACGGAACAGGTCGATATCGTACCGGCAGATTCGAATTTCCCATTCCACAAGCAGTCTCTCAATCCACAGTCAATCGGTATCAATCTGCGGGTCATACTGCTGGGCAGTCATTCACTCTATTATCAACTGGACCAAATGGACCCGGATTTCTCTGACCTGTTCAAGGTACTGGTAGATTTCGACACCGAGATAGAGCGTAGCGAACGTTCTGTAGAGCAATACGCCGGAGTGATTGCGCGCCTGGTACGCGATGAAGGCTTACGGCATTTTGAACGCAGCGCTATTGCCGCCCTGGCAGAGCATGGTGCCCGTATCGCCTCACGCAAAGGTAAAATCACGGCACGTTTTGGACGTATTGCGGACATTGCACGGGAAGCTTCCTATCTTGCCAAAAAGGCGGATTCGACCGATGTCGATCGCAGCCACATTGAAGATACCGTAAAACGCACCAAGTATCGCGCCAGCCTTCCATCACGTCGCTTCCAGGAACTCATCGACGATAACACCATATGGGTGCCGGTCAGCGGACAACGGGCTGGCCAGATCAACGGTCTGGCGGTCATCCACACAGGCAACCTGATGTATGGATTCCCCGCACGCATTACCGCAACCATTGGAGCCGGCACCGCTGGCGTCATCAATATTGAAGACCGCGCGGCAATGTCGGGAGCCATCCACACCAAGGGGTTTCACATACTTGAAGGCCTGATCCGACACCTGTTGCGGACTGACCATCCACTTGCATTCAGCGCGTCTGTTACCTTTGAACAAAGCTACGGCGGCATCGACGGGGATTCAGCCTCGGGTGCCGAGATCTGCTGCCTGCTTAGCGCGTTGACCGATGTTCCTCTCAAGCAATTTATCGCCATGACCGGTGCCATAGACCAGCATGGTCGCGTACAAGCCATTGGCGGCGTCAATGAAAAAATCGAGGGGTTTTTCGATACCTGCAATGCCACCGGACTAACCGGGGATCAGGGCGTCATAATTCCAGCATCGAATGCAGGCGACCTGATGTTGCGTCAGGATGTGGTTTTGGCCTGCGTTGAGGACCGTTTCCATATTTATTCGGTAGAACGCATTGAGGACGCTCTGCAAATTCTCACCGGCATTCCTACCGGTGAACTGGATGAAAATGGTGACTATCCTGAAGCCAGCCTACTGGCGCTCGCAAAAAGACGGGCTCTCGAATTCTGGAAGAAAACCCTTGTCAGTCCTGCATCAATGGAAGGCCAGGAAGGTAGCTGATCATCTGAGTATGGAGTCGCTCAGTATCCACATCATGAAGTTGTTTTGCGAGTGCCCGGGATGACAGGTTAATTGAATAGCTTTATACTTGTTCACGCAAAAATAGCTTATTTGCGAGTGATTACCAGTCGCATGTAAATAAATTGAAATCATCCAATGTGGGGGGAGATCACTTGGTAGGTATAGCCTTGTGTGTATGTTTTAACTGGACAAGCCGTCTCGGGTGTCTGGTTTTATTTTTCTTGTATTTCATTTCCCCCACTAATGCACTGGCACAGGGAGAAGGTCCCCGTGTCTATATGCCGGCGCCTGTTGGCACCAATGTGCTGTCAGCTACATGGATGGATCTTGAATCCAACATGAATTTTGCAGGTAGCATTCTGATTCCCAATGCCGATATCCAGAGTACGGTCGTTGCCCTCAACTACAACCGCTATTTCGCCCTGGGTGACCGCCTTGCAGAGATATGGGTCACCGGTATCGGTGGTGAGATAAGTGGTGCAGCCGATACCGCACCCATTGGAACACGATCAGCCGATGTGTCGGGAATTGCCGATCCTTATTTTGCGATACGTGTAGGTTTGAAGGGTGCGCCCGCATTAAACCCTGCAGAATTTGTAAAAACACCACAGGGATTCCAGATCTTTGCACTTGCAGGCATCTCCATGCCCTGGGGGGATTATGAGCAAAATCGGCCGCTAAATCTTGGTACCAATCGCTGGAGTCTCAGACTGGGCTTGCCGATGACGATGCCGGTCGGTAAAAAACCCGGTTCAAGCTGGCTCGAAATTCACCCGAATGTTTATATCTACGGTGACAACGACGAACCCTTTCGCGCCACAACAAGAACCCAGAGTCCACTGTATGTGCTTGAATCACATCTGACACACAACTTTACACCTAAGTTTTGGGCTGGTCTGGACCTCCGCTATCAAAATGGCGGTGAAACGACCACCGATGGTTTGAAAGACGATAACAAGGTCAACCGCCTGGGTGGTGGTATTTCTGCCGGGTACACTTTTTCACGTAGTTGGAGTGGGTTCGTCAGTTACGGCGAAGTCATCAGTGAAACTGACAATAGCAAGCTGAACATGTGGCGTGCCCGCTTGATCTGGGCATTTTAAATCCCTTTGAGACCCATACAGGATGTTGATATGAAACTCAATTTACTAAGATCAATTTGCGCCATTGGCGGTATGGCAATGGCAATGCAGCTTGCGGCACAGACAAACTATTCGCCGTATGCTGATCGTGATTACCCCACCAATATCTATTGGGGTGAAACGCATATCCACTCAGCACTGTCAGCCGATGCGGGTGGTGGTGGCACTTCGCTGATGCCGAGGGATCTTTATCGCTTTGCGCGTGGTGAAGAGGTCATGTCTAATTCTGGTCAACCGGTAAAACTGAGACGTCCTTACGACTTTTTCGGTGTTACCGAACACACCGATGGCATGGGTGTTATTAACGATATCCTGGCAGGTACCCCCAATATCATGGCCGATGAGCAAGGCAAGAAGTTTCATGAAGCCTTCAACAAGGGTGGCGAGGAAGCGCAACAGGCGTCCTACAAATTGATTGAACTGTTTGGCCAGGGAAAACTATCGGATACATTAAATTATCAACCCGGCAATCCTGGTTACCGAACCACTTGGGAAACATTGGTCAATACGGCCGAAGAGTTCAACGAACCGCACCGGTTTACGGCCCTGATCGCCTATGAATGGACTTCGCTGACAGCAGGTAACAATCTGCATCGAAATGTTTTCTTCCGCGATGGTCCCGAGCGCGCCCTGCAGGT
>CBDTVF010000206.1:0-5913 GCA_965363775.1 uncultured Gammaproteobacteria bacterium | reverse complement strand
CCGCGGGTTCTTAGTGCCGAAAATTTGGAGGCTGTCGCAGCAACCTGTGATCCACCAGCTCCACCTTATGGCAAAACAGTTCCAACTCCCTGCCTGACATTAGGCTCCTGAGCCGTTGCTGAAACGCGAGTGACCAGGCAAGAAGCCCATAGGTGAATGATATAGAGAAGACCTCTTGGGGACGAGAGTCGCTAACACTTAATTTGCCCGCATCTAAAATTAGATTTCTTGGCTTGAGTCAAAGTCAAAAGAATACTCTAATCAAGAGTTATCCTGGCTTTTTATCGGAAGAGAATTTGCCGGTGGATATTGAATGCCAGACCTATCGTTTGAAAAACACCCCAAAATTTAGTAATGATGAACTTACAATCAACGGTCAATATGCGCCGAGAAAAGTCCGTCACGCCGACGATAATGGCTTGAATATAACCGGCGTGAATTTCGAAGCAAGTTTCGCTCTGATTTCCCCCGGGCCGTCTTCGCTGGGTGTGGTTGAAGAGAAGGAGTTGGCCTATGCCAATGTCATAGAAAACTATTTGCGCATTGTCTCCGCGCACAAAGTTTTAGGCCATAGGGGATTGGTGTTACACAGTGCCGGGCTGGTTTTCGACGATGAGGCATATATTTTTTCCGGACGTTCAAATGCAGGTAAAACCACACTGACCCGAAAGTCATATGAAATCGGCGCCCGCGTGCTGAGCGATGATATCAACCTGGTGTTGCCGGGTGGTGCTGGTTATAACGCCTACGCAGTACCTTTTACCGGCGAGTTTGGCCGAACGCTGGAGCACGACGGCGGAAAAGAGAGCTACCCACTTGCAGGCATTATCCTTTTGGAGCAGGGAGACCGGCTTGAGGCATCCGCGGTAAGTGAGTCGATTGCCGTTGCCCGTCTATTAAGTGGTTGTCCCTTCGTCAACACAGATAAAGACGAATCCGAGGCACTGTTTGACTCGGTTACCAGGCTGGTGTCGAAGGTGCCTGTCATTCGGTTGCTGAATCGACGGGCTGACAAAATTGATGATATTATGAATGAAGTAAAACGTCAGTTTACCCAGTTATACTCATTACACTCAACAGATACCAGGATTGCCCTATGAGCGTTTCAAGCACTGAAGCCCAGATTTCCCTGACATCGCATGTCCGTCACCGCGCAGTGGCCGAAGATGGTGTAATTGTTAACCTCGAAAGTGCAAGGGTAGTCATCGTTAACGAAATTGGCCTGCATATTATTGAACAGCTGACTTCTCCAAAAACCAGGAAAGCACTGACCGAGTCAATTACCAGTGCGTTTGATGTTGGTGTCGAGCAGGCGGCAACCGACCTGGAAATGTATATTGCCGAGCTGGATAAGGAACAGATTTTGGAACAACAGCATGTACAGGACTGAAATCCTTCGGAAGGTCCGTGACCAGCGAGTTTTGCATGATGTTTCCCTTGAGCTGACCTATCGTTGTAATCTGGATTGCTTTTATTGTTATAACGACCGGGATAAACCCGGCAGCTATCTTTCTGTTGAGCAGTACAAAACCTTGCTCGATGACCTGGCCGAAATGCAGACCCTTTACCTGATGCTGACCGGTGGTGAACCCATGATGCATCCGGGTTTCTTCGAAATTGGCAGCCATGCAAAGGACCGGGGGTTTGTTACCCGAATACGCACTAATGGTCATAGCTTGAATAGACGGTTGGCCATGCGCTTGAAAGAAGAAGTCGATCCGTACGTAGTTGAATTCAGCTTACACGGTGCCACGGCCAAGGTGCATGACCGTCAAACAAGGGTTGATGGAAGTTTTAGCCGGCTTGTAAAAAATATTAAAACAGCGAGAGAAGTGGGGTTACGTTGTAACATAGTTTGTACGCCAACCGCCTGGAACGAGCACCAGGTTGAAGATATGTTCAGACTCTGTGATGACATCAATGTGCCCTTGCGCTTTCAAGGGCCGGTTGCGCCCAGGGACAATGGTGATACTGAGCCGTTAGCAATACAGCCCAAAGCCGAAACCTGGGATAAAATTACTGCCATTTTGGAGGAGAGAAAGACAACTCATCCAGTACACCTGGGGCCAAGTTACCAGGTTGAGAGAGAGCAAAATTCAGTAGCAGAAGAAAAGGCGATGTGTAGTGTGGGTGTAGCCGGAGTTGACATTGACCCCTATGGAAATGTCCAGGCCTGTATGCATCTGCAAGAAGGTGCCGGTAATCTGCATGAAAAATCAATTGGTGAGATTTGGAATAACTCCCCACTGTTCCAGCGCGCTCGTAAGAAATCCGTAGAAGCAGCGCAGCAGTTTGCCAACTCGACACCCAGTCAATATGGCGCACCAGTATTTTGCATAGCCGTTGAAGAAAATGCGAAAAAACGTTGTGGCAAATCTCCCGAAGGTCTGGAGCTTAAAATCATTGTCTGATCGTGTGAACAAACATTAGTGGAAAGTCTTAAATCTACGATTTAGTTAAAAAAATGATTTTCCTGGTTGCCGAAAACGATGCCAGGTTTGTTTGACCACCAGTAAGGTGAATTGCCCCAGTCCCCGAATGCGATGCTTTGTGGGTACAGAGACCACCGACTTCGAACACTCCCCTCCTGATACCCGGCCAATAATCCGCGATATAGGCACTCCCCTGTCTGCCACCCTGGCATTATCGGCACGGGTGACAAATAGCAGCCCCCCTTTGTGTGGGTACCAGCCAATTAGCCTGTGTGCCATCAACTGATCATCGTGGCAGCGTTTGACAATGACATCGCCTGGATAGTACTTTGCCTGTTTGATGATGGAAACGAGCGCGCCATCCTGTATGAGCGGCACCATACATGAACCGCTGATGCGTATTTTTAGACCACCATCATCGGCCATAGACTTTAGGGCGGTGTCGATCGTCTTATTTGTATGCTTCGGCATAATTGCTAGTCTATATCAGTTTTTCGAACCAGTGATAGGAAATGGGCGGTGTGCCGACATTGCTGTAATCGTAGTCTGACATCAAAAAAGAACAACAACAGACTGATATCCTTTGCAAGTTTTGGTGTATAGTAAAGGGTACATAGAATTTATTTTGGTCGAAACGCTCGGCCAAAGAACTTTAGTTTGCTTGAATTATTGTCTTGGAGGGGTCCCTTGAGCAATTTACCGAGAATATTGGCAGTTGGAACATGCATGCTCATGTTTTCCGGCTTTTTGGTGGCGCAAGAAGGAAGCTTGGTCAACGTTGGGCAGGAACACGCTTCTGGGGCTGCGCTCCAGGATATAGCCGATCGCTTGTATGACAGCGCTTCTGCAGCGCCAGAGGGCGATGCTGAAAAATTGTCTGCTGGTCAGGCTGTCGCTGACATTTTTACCAAGGCGAATGAGAACCGCTTAACTGCTGATCCGTTGGCGCTGGATATTGTCGAAGTTACACTGGCAGTCGTCGATGCATGGCCCAAGTGTGAAGATACCTTTGATTCAGTGCGCTCAGCCGTGGCATTGGCGCCGAACCGGGCAGATGAAATCGTAGCAAGAGTTGCTGTAAAACGTGACTGCAATTGCTCCAATGGTGGGCTTTGGGTAGATCAACAACTCGAAAACCGTCTTCGTCTTGAAATGCGACACGCCATGATTGATGTGCCAGTTGAGTGCTCCTGTACCCAGGTCGCCATGTATGCAGGCGTATCGGGTTTAAGCGAAAACAACGATTTCTCAACGGCATTGAATCCGGCGGAGAAGGCAAATATTATCTCGCAGATGGTTGAGAAAGTTACCATGATCACAGAGCGGGCTGCGGCACTGCAGAACAGGAATAACTGGGAGTGTGGTTGTACGGAGATCAATATTGCAGCATCGATGCAGGGTATCAAGAATGATGAGTTGCGTGATGGCACCTATCAAGGTCTTGCAGACAAGTACGCCCAGGAAGCGGGTGATAGCGGTTTGGTCATCGACTCCTTTGGTGTGGTCGGCCTGCACCCCCTGGAGTACTGGGGCGGTCAGGAGTATGTCAGCAGCAACAATACCTTGCGTCGTAAAACTGAAGTCTACCGTGGTGACGCGATGATTCTTGATCCTTTCAGCCCGGCTACCGAGTTTACGCCACATGGGCAGCGGCAGTTCAGCAATCTTAACCAGCACAGTCTTACTGCAGACAGCATTCCCACCGATGTAATTATCTCGGAGTATATCGAAGGCTGGAATCAAGAGGCACTCAAACTACCGGAAGACCAGCGCGATCCCGAGCAAAAAAATCGTGTGATCGAGTTGTATAACGGCAGCGATAAAGCCATTGATCTTGCCGAAGATCAATATCTTTTGGAAATTTACGCTGGCCCGCAGGTTGAAACAACCACCGTTGTAATACCGCCATCCCTGGTCAAGATGACGATTGTACTGGAATCGGACGTAACCTTTGATTTTGACAAATCTGATATTCGTGTAGTTGCCGATAAGGATTTGCGTAAAGTCGTGAAGGTGATAAATTCAGTAGACTTGTTTAGTGAAGTTCTCATCACCGGTTACACCTGTGATATTGGAACAGATGAATACAACCGGGGTCTTTCCATGCGCAGGGCGGAATCCGTCAAGGACTTCCTGATTTCTGCAGGCCTCGAAGTGGATACCATCCGCACCGAGGGTCGGGGTGAAATGGAGCCACGTGTGCCTAACATTTCGCAGTCTAATCGTAGTCTGAACCGTCGTATCGAAATCACCTTTGTCACCAACGAGGGTGAAGTGCTTGAACCTGTTGTTGTCGGTGAAGGTGACAATGGTGTCAGGCGCGAGGAATATACCTTCATGGTGCCGACACCGGGTTCAGTGGTCAAAACGGTCGACAGATCACCAGTCAAAAATGTCATGGTGAATGGGCAGTATTTCAAGGGAGATACCAATCCACGGCAGGTGATTGGACTCAACGGTGCGATTGAACCGGGTGGCACGCACGTTATTGCGTTTAATGGCTCCGACGAAATGTTGAGATCTTCGGCACAGCAGGTGACAGGCCAGTTGGATTTCAAACCCAATGAGACACTGGTTGTCCGCCGTCTTGGTGGTGAAATGGCGCTAAACTGTCGTGCTCAAGGTTATGCATATGTAATAAACTATCCGGCTCTGCCTATTGTCGAGATTCAGGACGACGGTGCTGATGATACGTCTGACGACTATTTTGATGTGGCGAGTCCGAACTAGAGTTTGACAAAATGCCGCTTTCCGCAAGCGACATACATTTCACGCGTTGGTTATTCAGGGCATACCTGTTGGTGCTTTTTATTGCACCTTTGCCACTGGGTAGCAACCGCCCCTGGTTTTGGACCATCATGGTGGCCGCCATTTCGGTGATCACCCTGGTTTGGTCATTGGGGTGGTTAAATCGCACGACGCATTTGCCGAGGGCCGTAAAACGCAATAAGTGGCCTTTGCTGGTGCTTTTGCTATTTTGTGCCTGGTCGGCCCTGCAATTATTACCGGCGGGCATTTTGCCTGGCTTCCTCATTCCTGCATACCTTGATAATGCCTACGCTTCCGCCCAGTCGGGTTCGCGGCTTTCGGCGGATATGTATGCCACAGGTGACAGTGTGTTGCTCTCACTGGGTTTGTTTCTGTTTGCGCTTGCAACCATCCTGCTGGTGCGCTCCAAACGCCGAGCTTTACTGGTGTTATACACATTGGTTCTTGCCGGGTTTTTCCAGGCCTTGTATGGCAGCTTGATGACTCTGAGTGGTGTGGAATATGGTTTTCTGGACCCCAAGCAATTTGGCCGGGGCAATGCCACCGGCACCTTTATAAACCGAAACCACTATGCCAATTTTCTGGTGCTGTCATTGTCTGCCGGTATGGGTTTGTTACTGGCACAAATGAACCTGCGTGGTGCTGACAATATGCGGCAACGCCTGCGCAGCTTGCTGGAGGCGTTGCTGGGCCCCAAGGCGCGTTTACGAAT
>CBDTVF010000205.1:0-5951 GCA_965363775.1 uncultured Gammaproteobacteria bacterium | reverse complement strand
CAACCGGTGCCACGAAACTCCGAGAATCCGTAGGGTGGGTAACTTGTTACCCACGGTTCTCTAACTCCAACCGGTGCCACGAAACTCCGAGAATCCGTAGGGTGGGTAACTTGTTACCCACGAATTATCGCATCCTTGAGCACATGCCCATGCGCTTTGTTATCCCCCGTGCGTAACGAGTTACGCCGCTCCTGCGCATCCCTGCGCCCGCGACATACCGTTCATCCTGAACATAACCCTACGTTCGGACTTGCCCCGTGCCCTTGACGATCCATTTGTAGCTGGTTAGTTCTGGTAGTGCCATTGGGCCGCGCGCGTGGAGCTTTTGGGTGCTGATGCCGATTTCGGCTCCCATTCCGAACTGGCCGCCGTCGGTGAATGCGGTAGAGGTGTTGGCATAGACTGCCGCTGCGTCCACGTTGTTCAGGAATTGTTCGATGGCTTGCGGATCTTCAGCAACGATGGCTTCGGAATGTTTGGAACTGTATTGGTGAATATGCTCCATCGCTTCGGCAAGACCTGAAACAGTCTTGATCGACATTTTCATAGATAGAAATTCTGTTCCAAAATGTTCATCAGATGAAGGATGTAATTCGGCGGAATAGTGTCCATCCAGCACCTTGTAGGCGTCAGCATCCGCGAACACTTCAACTTGGTATTCTTCACCCATTGTTTGCATCATCGCGGGTAAAGCGGGCAACAGGTCGCGGTGCAATATCAGTGTATCCAGTGCATTGCACACGCTGGGCCGACGGACCTTGGCATTGGTGATGACTGATTTTGCCATAGCCTGATCAGCGCTGGCATCGACATAGGTATGCACAATACCGGCACCGGTTTCGATAACCGGCACGCGCGCATTATCACGTACGAAATCAATCAGACCCTTGGAACCACGCGGAATAGCCAGGTCTATGGCTTCGGTTGCCTGCAGTATTTCCGACAAATACTCTCGCTGCGGAGGTGCCAGGAAGACCACGGCTGGGTCGATATCAAATTCTGCCAGTACTTCATGAATCAGTTTGACGACGACAAGATTGGTGTCGTGAGCATCACTGCTACCTTTGAGAACACATGCGTTCAGCGTCTTAAGACACAGCGCAAATACATCAAAGGTAACATTCGGGCGTGATTCAAAAATGACTGCAATAACCCCCATGGGTACCCGCACCTTCTTTAACTCAAGCCCATTCCCCAGTTGCCGTTGTTCCAGCACCTCACCAACGGGTGACGGCAGTGCGGCAACACAGCGCAGGTCATGTGCTATATCTGCAAGGCGTTGGGGATTCAGTAACAACCGATCGTATTTCGGGTCCGATTCCGGCATCCGTGAAAGATCGCTGAGGTTGGCTTCGAGAATTTCGACCTCCGCTTCAATGGTGCGATCGGCCAGTGTTTCCAGCACCGAGCGAATCCTGGCATCATCACATTGAGCCAATTGGCGTGATGCTTCACGGATGTTGATCAGCCCTTGTGTCAGGTATTGGTGTTTATTCATGCAATTTTCCAAAAACTAGTAAGCGCTTCCTATCGGCACCGCCATGGCTCAGGTCAGAATGTAGGGTGGGTAACTTGTTACCCACGGTAAGGAACTGGTGCTTTGCCCGTGGGTAACAAGTTACCCACCCTACGATAAATACAGGTAATCATAATGAACCAGCGGTTTTTGCCCACGCTTTCCGATAAGTTTTCTAGCCTCACGGTGATCGTACCTTGCTTTCCCGCAGCCCAGGACCTTGCCGGATGGGTTGAGTATCTGGATAACATCACCCTGATCGAAATGACCGTCCACGGCCTCGATGCCAACCGGTAGCAAACTGGCAAGACGGTTATCATCCAGCAGCGCCTCTTCTGCTCCCGCGTTGATCGTCACCGATCCGGTTGCATGACCGTCTGCACTTGCAAGCCATTTCTTTGCCGGGGAAACATCTCCAATAACCGGAAAATGCGTGCCAGCCTGAACGTCACCCAGGATTTTGCCCATAATTTGCGGGTCGGTACCATTCGCAATGACGACTTTGGTGCCAAGCCTGGCCACTTTGCGCGCAATGTCCAGCTTGTTGTGCATACCGCCACGTCCCAACGCTGATGTGCCGCGTGAAACAACATCTTCAACCTGGTAGAGATCGTCGTCCCAGCGTGCAATGCACTGTGTGGTTGCATCATCCGGATCGCCGTCATAAACACCGGGCACCGTGCTCAGCAGGCATAAAAGTTCAGCATTGACCATTCCTGCGAGCAGACCCGCGAGTTCGTCGTTGTCGGTAAACATCAACTCGGTGACCGAAACCACGTCGTTTTCGTTAACGATGGGTACGATGTCGGCTGTCAGCAGGGCTTCAATACAGCCGCGCATATTCAGATAATGCCGACGGGTTTGAAAATCACTTTTGGTTGCCAGGACCTGGGCGACGGTTAAATCCTGTTGCGCGAATAATTCGCGGTAGGTTTCCATCAATCTGACCTGACCCGTCGCTGCCATGACCTGTTTGCGGGCGACGGGGTCGGAAACCCGGCGTAGTTGTTCTGTTGCAAGACCACTACCGGCGGCGACAGCACCGGATGAAACCAACAGTACTTGCCAACCGTCGGCACGCAGGCCGGCAAGCTGCCCGACCAGGTTGGACAGAACATCCCTGTTGAGTGCGCCAACCAGGTCGCAAAGGACCTGGCTGCCGATTTTTACGACAATTCGTTTACCCATAAAGACCGGACTATAAGCCGAGCTCCTGTTTGCCTTGCTGATAAACGATATCAACAGGAATGCTGAGGGCATCCAGTCGATTCAGGTCTGCCTGCAGTTGTTCGCCCACCTTGCCACATTCAGCAACAAGTTCTGCGACCGCGTCGTAATCACCATTGCCCTGCAAGACCAGGATATCTTTGCCAAGGTTTTTGACAGCTGTCTCAAACTCAGCCACGTTGACACTGTAGGTACCCTTATCCGGATCACGTGAAAATGCCCCCGCGTCGCTGAAATAATTAAATCGGATCATGTTGGCACGACCGTGGGCACTGCTGGCTCCAAAACGGACTGAACGAAAGATACCGGCGAGGAAAGTAACGTAGTTGTCCATCAACTCGCCTTCGGTGATCTCACCCATTTCCCGTAATTTTTGCACCATGTACAAACCGAGGATATCGGCCTTGCCTTCTTCAAGTGCTGAAGAGTGTTCTTTCAAAGCCTGGCGTACCGTGCCGGCGCCATCCAAAGTGGTTTTGATACCAAGACCATGGGCCACTTCATGAAACATGGTATTACTGAAGAATGCGTCAAAGGTGATGTATTGACGTTGATCTTCTGCGATCAACTCTTTGGATATCGGCATCAGGATCTGGTTAAATTTGGACAGCATGGAATTCTTGATCTGTAGGCGACGGGTGCCTTTGGCCAGTTGCACTTCTTCATCATTGGGCAGGTTGATGGCGATCGTTTTCGCACCGGAATTACAATCACCTGCGCAATAGGCGAGATCGTAGGCGTTCAAATCGGCATCTGAGCCGGGCATTTCTGCCTTGTAGGCATCATCCACTGGCAAGCCACGCTGCAATTCCGGCATGTACTTGGCGAAGCGTGCCAGTTTTTTACTCCAGGCCTGGTCCTTGATCAGTACGAATGTCTCAAATGCGGCGCGGTATCCATACAGGGCATCCTGGTAGGTTTCGATGGGACCAATGACCAGTTCAATCGGGTTGTTCTTCATGTCCATCCAGGCCATATCCGACGCCTGGTAGTCATCGGTTTTCAGGGCTTCGGCCCGCAACTTGAGGTAAGCGGCAAATTCCTCATCTTCCGCCAGTGCGGAGGCTCTTATGAGTCGGTCGGCTATTTCATTGATCTGGGTCTCGAAGGCCTTGCTATAAGGTAACAATTCCAGACCCCCTTCGGCGTTGCGTTTTACAATGGAATATTGCTCGTCTTTGCCTTCCTGTTGCCAGGCTTCAAATTCATCCTTGGTCATATCCTCCGGGTAAAAACGTGCACCCGGTGGACGCGGGCCATAACTTTCAATAAAAGACTGGTCATCTGCCAGGCGATCCCAGGGACCGTAGTTATAGAAAGCAAAACGCTTCATTTTTGGATCATCAATGCTATTGAGCAATTCGTCCTTATCGCCCCAAACCTGCTGCCAGAAAATATCATCGGTGATTTTAGCTGCGTCGATCAACAGGCCAATCATCTGCCTTTGATTGTCGCTGAGGTGACTGAGGTCGGTGGTCAGACCCACTTCGGAGTAAATATCGAAACGGGAAGGCGCCTCAGCTTCAGCCGGGGCAGAAACTGCTACCTCAACAGGTGCTGCTTCGACAGCTTTGGGAACAGCAACCTGGGCGTCTTTTTCACACGCTGAGAGCAGGCTTGCCAGTAGAATTGCAGAAACAAGTAATTGGGTTTTCATGAGTGTCTCTTGCTGTATGGAAATCGGGTGTTCACTATACCAAACAGTGGTTGCCATTTGTGCTGTTTTGTGGGGTGCGTAACTCGTTACCCACGTTTACCAGCCCCATTAAACCAACCACGTGGGTAATAAATTACCCACCCTACGTGTGGGGCGTTTGCATTATCACTGTTTCGTAGGGTGGGTAACTCGTTACCCACGTTTGCCAGCCTTATTAAACCAACCACGTGGGTAATAAATTACCCACCCTACGAGTGTTGCGTTGGTAAACAAGCGTTGGCTTTAATTCAGGCGTAATGAGATACGTACGCCCGTGATTTTTCCCGTGCGTAACATTTACGCACCCCACATACTGTAAAAGATGCCAAAGCATCCCCATTTAATGCCTTCGAGAGGCATCAGCGTTTATAATTGCCGACCACGTGGTGTGCGTGGATTTATGGAAGACAGGAGTATTAGCAGTGCCGATATACGAATACCGATGTGAGTCATGTGAACATAAGTTGGAAAAGCTGCAGAGGATGAGCGATGGCGATCTGGTGGATTGTCCGGAATGTAAACAGCCGGCATTGAAGCGCCTGGTTTCCGCAGCAGCTTTCCGTCTCAAGGGCAGTGGCTGGTATGAGACAGATTTTAAGAAGGACAACAAACGTAATTTAGCGGAATCTTCCGATACATCCAGTTCAGACAAGAGCTCAACCGGTGGTACAGGCGAGAAGGCCGATAAGTCTTCTTCCGAAAGCAGTGCCAAAGAACCAGCTGCAAAACCGGCTGCAAAACCAGCGACCAAGGAATCTAAACATGCGTAGTCATTTATGTGGTGAAATCAATGAAACACTGGATGGAAAGTACGTCACTTTATGTGGCTGGGTCGATCGCAGACGGGATCTCGGTGGACTGATATTTATCGGTCTGAGAGATAATGCCGGCATTGTCCAGGTGGTGGTAGAGCCTGACAGCACGGCTTTTGCCGATGCGGAACGTCTTCGCAATGAATATTGTGTACGTATAAAGGGTGTCGTACGTATGCGGCCTGAAAGCCAGTGGAATGAATCCATGGCCACGGGCAAAATTGAACTGGTCGCGGAAGAGGTTGAATTACTCAACGCCTCCGCGCCCATTCCCCTGTTGATGACCGATGAAGACGGTGAAGAAGTTCGCCTGCGTTATCGTTACCTGGATCTGCGCAGACCACGTATGCAGCATAATATGCGTATCCGTTCGAAGCTTAACCAGGCAATTCATAAACATTTGGACGGTCACGGCTTTTCAGAATTTGAAACACCTATACTGACCAAGGCAACACCGGAGGGCGCGCGTGATTACCTGGTTCCCAGTCGTGTGCACGCCGGCCAGTTTTTTGCGTTGCCGCAATCGCCGCAGTTGTTTAAACAATTGTTGATGATGGCCGGTATGGATCGTTACTACCAGATTGCACGTTGTTTCCGTGATGAAGATCTGCGTGCCGATCGCCAGCCCGAATTTACCCAGCTGGATATGGAGCTCTCCTTCGTCGATGAATCCGGCGTGCAGGATGCTGCTGAAAATCTG
>CBDTVF010000204.1:0-5954 GCA_965363775.1 uncultured Gammaproteobacteria bacterium | reverse complement strand
CCTGAATGGTCCTCTTTGGGATTCCTGGAAGGATCACAATGGATCTTTGCCGGTATTGCAAGCTGGATCAGCGCCAATCCAGGTGTTCTGAGTGCCGTTGACTTTATAAATACCTGGGGGCTGATCTGTATCGGTCTGGGGCTCATCCTGGGACTTTTTACCCGCACGGCCGCCATTGCAGGTGCGGTATTGATTGCCTTGTATTACCTGTTTAATCCTCCACTAATCGGACTTGTAACAGCCGGACCGATGGAGGGAAATTATCTTATTGTGAACAAGAACCTGATCGAGTCGGTGATGCTGCTACTGATCGCCGTCTCCCCGGCCGCACGCTTGTATGGGCTGGACGCTTTGTTCACCAACAGAAATGGACGCCAGGTGTAGCCATGTCAAAAGAAAAAGAGGTAGACCACAAAGACGATCTCGGCAGGAGAAGTATGCTGAAAGCCTTGGCCGGTATACCAGTCCTGGGTGCATTCGGATTCGAATCCTTTAGAAAGTTCAGCCACGCAGCACAAAACGACACACGTAAACAGATCATCGGTGAACTGGGGCTGGACGACCTGCTAAAAAGTGTAAAGCCCGTCACTACAACCAGCGGTGATCTGATCAGGATCGGCGTGGTCGGGTTTGGCATCCGGGGCGGACAGCTGTCAAAAGCATTAGGATTCATGGAGAAGTCGGGTTTTGAGGAGGCTCTTACCAAACAGAAGTTGAGCGGTGACGACTCGCTTAGATCACAGATCGATCACGGCAACCTTAATGTCGCCATCACCGGTATTTGTGACGTATTTGACCTACATGCTGAAAGAGGGCTGGCAACTGCCCAACACGACATTTTCACAGGTGGCGATATCGCCAGGAAAGATCCGGTAAACCGCTACCTCCATTATCACGACATGCTGGCTGACCCGGCGATCGACGCGATTATTATTGCCACACCGGATCACCACCACGCTCAAATGACCATTGATGCAATCAAGGCCGGCAAGCATGTGTATTGTGAAAAGGGCCCTGTCCACCGGGAGGGTGAAATCCAGCCCTTGTATGACACGGTCAAGAATAGTGGGCTCGTCTACCAAATGGGGCACCAGAATCCGCAAAACGCGGTATTCCAGCAGGCTAAGGAGATCATAAATCGGGGATTGCTGGGGAAAATCTCGCAAATTGAAACAACAACGAACCGCAATACCCGCAAGGGAGCATGGCTCAGGCATCTCACCAGTACCGGCGCACCCAAACCCGGGGATACACGGTCCATTGACTGGAGCCAGTGGCTGGGAAAGGCGCCTGAAGTACCCTTTAGTATCGAGAGGTTCTACAGTTGGGCACGGTTTTTTGAATACGATACGGGTCTTTTCGGACAACTGTTCTCACATGAGTTTGATGCCATCAACCAATTGCTCAACCTGGGTATTCCCAACATGGTATCTTCCACGGGAGGGCAATATTTTTATAAAGAACTCGGTGAAATACCGGATGTCCTCCACACCTCGTTTGAATACACGGACAGGGGTACAACCCTCACCTATAGTGCCAACCTGACCTCATCAATAAACCGACCCCGCACCATTTACGGCCAGGATGCTTCGATGACTGTGGGTGCAGACTTGACCATGACACCCGATAGGGACTCTGAAAAATATGCAGGGCTACTCGAAAAAGGCCTGGTGGATTCATCAACACCGATGCTGGAGATCCTGAGAGGGTCCAATATCTCAGACGCCGTGGACGCCGTTACCAGCGCGTCTGTCAGGTATTATGCTTCGAGGGGACTTACCACGACCAACATTGATGGCAGGATGTGGGATGTTACCCACCTACATCTCAGGGAATGGCTGGATTGTATCCGCCATGGAGGCAAAACTTCCGCCAACATCGAAATGGCAACCCAGGAAGCGGTGGTCCTCGCCATGGCTGATATCTCGTACCGTGAACAATGCCGTACCAGTTGGGACCCGGTAAACAAACAGATTCTGAGGGTATAAGAACTTGAGGAATGCGTGATACTTTTTGGAACGACGTTTGTCAGTGTCATTTTGAACTCGTACCCTTGGCGACCAGGGGCAAAACCCAATCTTCACCACTCAACCAGCGCGACAATTCGTGGCGAATTCATCCCAATGCCGACGTAAAGCGTTGTTCAATATCTGCAGAATTCTACAGCATGCGTTTGAACCTCCTATACTCATTATGATATTAAAATAAGATTGTCTATGGGAAACGTCATGCACAAAACACTGTTACTGTCACTATTAGCCGCTGGCTTCACCATGACCGCAGTGGCGCAAACCTGGCAGGATCCTCAGATGAGGAGGGTTCGGCAGGTTCCGGTGCAAATGCTTAATACTGGGGATCACTGCGAAGCCGGTCCGGCCTCATCAGAAAAGCTAAAGACTTGGGCTGACGTCGTTGCCTTCAATCGGGCGTTCTACGTGCCGATGGGTAGCTCAGGGCCAAGCGTGTCTTACCCCGGTACCGTTCCTGGAGACACGGGAGGCGTTCCTGATCTCGACAATCCGATGAACAATTTTACTATCGGTGAGTCTCTGCTGAACATAATGTCGCTTTTAACGAATGTGACTGACCTGTTTGAGAATCCTGGCCAACTGTTATCTCAAAGTGGACAGCAAGGTACAGCAATCTGCCGGACCCCGAAGGGTACATTTACACCGGAGAGGACGAATGCAATTGTACTGACAGAGATCACCTACTGCGACTACGTTAAACGGTGCTTAAATCCTCCAATCGCGACCCCTCCAATCGCGACCCCTCCAATCTATTACAAGTTCCTCTGGGTTCCAGAAGGTATCGATTTTCTTCACAATCTTGATGAGCTAACAGGGATAGAGAACACTGTCGCCCTCCTCAATGAGCACAAATTTACCTTGCCGGCGAAAATCGAAAGTGCTGCGGACGGTGAAAAATGGGCCCTCAAGCTTATGAAGATATTCGATGAGTGGAGCAACCTGAAAAGCAAGAGCAACGTTGCGGTTGTCAAAGCTATTAAATTCCTCAACATCATTAAGTTCGAGGTCGGCGAGTATCGAAAGTGGTGGAAAGGTTTTTCAGGAAACATCAATCGCTTCACCGAAGGCTACCACCTTGGTGCTTTTGATGAGATGCGCCCGGACCTGCATCTATGCGTTGGGTATTATGGCCACAACACCGAAGTCAGCTTCTTAAAGCTGCTTGACGGACAAATCGATCTTGGGTCCGCATACAATTCTTTCAATATCAGCCGCGAAGCCCGCTCGCAGGTCCGCACAGGTGGCATGGAATTGAAGCTGTTTGGTAATGAACTTCAATTGCTGCCGACTGCAGAGGCTAACATCCAATATGATGGGATGCGTGCCTGGAATTGTGATGCGCCATTTGGAATGGATTTAGGTTTTACTGTGTGTCCTACGAACCAACTTCCGTTACCTGGCGTTTTAGCGAATGCGTGTGCAGGCGCAAAATATCTCTCCATGGATAATTTGGAGCCAAGTGAAACCGAGGAGTTCATGCAGCTTGGATTGATGAAAGACTTTTACCCGATCAAGTTTGATAATGGCGTTATCTGGCCTCGCCGCAATCCAATGAGAAGGCCACCGGGTTCTCCGCTGATATGGAGTGATGATGGAGTGATGCAGGATGAGCTTCCAAGCTATGCTGTGTTTTCGGCCGGTTTGAATCTTGGATATGATTTCGGTCTCAAAGAACCGGCGCCTCGCGTACTGGAAACCTTCATGGTCGGCCCGGTGATGGCCGTCCTTAAGTGGGATGTTGATTACGGATTGCGCTGGGTTCACGACTCCAATCTCCTTATGGAGGACGTCCGCGACGCGCTCTTGCATGGTGGTTCAAGCGTCGATATCGCCGCTACGATCTGGACCCGCCCAATGCATGCCTTACAGGCCGATGACCTGACGGCGGACAACGGACAGGAGCTCTACGTAAAGCCATCGCTTCTGCTTGGGCTCGGCTATACCATTCAAAAGAAAAAATTCGGCCTCAATCTGACACTGGACCTCGGGGTACATGTCGATGTTGAACCAAGCTTCTATGGTGGCCTCGCGGATATGAACGTGGCTATGAAAGATGTCATGTCGAACATCAATGGCGACGACGACGACAATCTCGCCTGCAACCCCGTTTATGCCGAAGAAATGGTCACGGTATCAAATCGCTGTAGCGCCGATAATTTCATGTTTGCAAACAAGCCGCTACGAGATGCATGGGGAAAACTTGATGCGGGTCAGCCTTTGGGCCCGAAAGATGTCTATTATTATTGCCCTGAGAAACCGTCCAAGAAACTAAAGCAGGCTGAGAGGAAGATGTATTGTGGGTCACGTGGTATGTGTACTCAGCAGGATGGTACGCGTGAACAAAACGCAAAAGCAACCGACTGTGAGTCCGAAAAGGGTCGTTTCGAGTCGTATTCTTGCCAGGAAATCAAGAAAACGGAAATCGTTGGTTGGGATGGACCTGGCTGTTCTCCGATGATGGATGGAACTGGCTTTCCAACAGCGCCAGGCGGCATGTGCAAGGAAGGCGTCATCCTTGAGGCTGAGATGGCAACCAGGGTGAAGAACGGGATGAGCCGGTTTCAGGGGCGTAATTTTGCTGATATGAGTCGCCCACATTGCACAGGCGACTTCAATTGCGTCAAAGGCGCATGCTTGCAAGCTTGCACCAGCAATTCACAATGCGACGGCGGTATGACCTGCGATAGCGCGACAAAGTCCTGCGTCCATTCCGGCGGCTTGCCATTTGTAGAGCAAATCGCATGGGATGCCACTCACCCTGCGCCGGGCGAGCCCCAGCACTCTGTCTGGACACATGCAGCCAACAAGATTGAAGCAAAAGTCGATTTTAGCCTTGGCTTCGACATCGACGCCTGGATCAAGATTTTCGGACGTGAATTCACGTTGATTGATGAGCAGCGTGCCAATTACTGGAACCTCGCAAGCGCTGGTAAGTTCAAGTACGAAATTGGTATGAGCGCCGATTATGATACGTCTTGCGCCCCTGATGTTGGCAAGGTCGAAGTCAATCAAACGGGATTGCGTGCGGGCATGTCTTGGGATGGTAGTAAGTCAGAAAACCTTGTCAAGGCCTGTCTCGCCACCGTTCCGAAAGACGTGACCGATGATGGCTCAATGCCAACACAGCCGACAGGCGATAATATCGCAGATGATCTCACAGAGACGTTTGAATGGACCGAAGACATCGCAGATGCGGCTTGGGACACATATAACGGCAATATCTGCATCAACGGTCAGCGCTGGGACCAATGGTACGCTGGCGGATTTGACGCTAGCAGTGGTGAGGGGTGGAATCCGAACATCCCGGTCCTGGTGAATGACCAGCAGGTTGGATCAATGTCAAACATAAGCGGTACAGATTTGGAGCAGGCCATTATGCAGGCTTCTGGATGTCTGGCTCCAAACCGGCCATTTGCACGCCCCGTTGCCAAAGCGGCCGGCGTTTCAAATGGGCAGATTGATATTTACAATCAACTGATCGATCCAACTGGTGATGTTGTACCTGGCAATATTAAAACTGATGTTCTTAATCTTCTTACCAAGCGACAGTTCAACCTGTGGCATGCTTCGACACGGCAGTGCGTGAGCGATTTCATGGATTCAGGAGCTGTCGATTTAGGTCTTGAGGTTGCACCCTGCGAAGGTGTTAAAGGCGCAACACCGATAAATGTCGAGTCGCCAAACAAGTCACAAGGCGGCGAAGCAAGGCCTGTTCGTGATGGTGTCAGAGATCGTTTACCTAGCCGCCGAGTCATCTCTCGCCCCGTCGATACAAGGACGCATTAAGGGTGTATTGCCATAAATCCGCTTGTCCCGGATAAGAATCAAGAAGTAAAATAAGACTAGAAACCGTCCGTTGCGCTTCTCTTCGCTTAGGGGGGATGGAGATTGATATAGGCTAATGAGTGTTTACA
The DNA here is from genome assembly GCA_965363775.1 of uncultured Gammaproteobacteria bacterium. Lineage (GTDB taxonomy): Bacteria > Pseudomonadota > Gammaproteobacteria > Xanthomonadales > SZUA-36 > SZUA-36. Next base: position 10 of record CBDTVF010000204.1, on the reverse strand, counting down.
GATATCGCTT
>CBDTVF010000203.1:0-5993 GCA_965363775.1 uncultured Gammaproteobacteria bacterium | reverse complement strand
GTTGGCCGGCAGATGTTCCGAGGTATTGATATTAATCGCGTATTTCAGGCCGGTAATCTGTACCGATGTTGTTTGCGTACCGATTCTGAGCAAATAGCTTCGTTCCGGCAGCATCGGGTCTTCATGCATCCAGATCAGGTGTGCCTGGAACTGGTTGCTGCGTTCCAGGGGTTCTCCTGGCCGATGCAGAACATCACCCTGGGAGATATCAATCTCGTCTTCCAGCGTCAGCGTGATGGCATCGCCCTTGCTGGCATTCGGTAAATCACCGTCCATGGTGACGATGGATTTCACACGACTGCGTTTGAGTGAGGCAGCCACCATGATTTCGTCACCAACAGCGATCTCGCCACCAGCCAGTGTGCCGGCGTAACCACGAAAATCGAGATTCGGTCGACTGACACGTTGAACCGGGAAACGAAACAGCACTGAGTCATCTCTTTCCGGATTCAAGTTCTCCAGATAGGTTAACAGGGGCTGGCCTTCGTACCACCGCATACGTTCACTCCTTGTAGTGATATTGTCACCTTTCAGAGCTGATATGGGGATGGCATAAGTGCTTATAAAACCAAGCTCGGCTGCGAATGCGTCGAAGTCTGCACAGATTTCCTCAAACAACTGCTGTGAATAATCCCTGAGGTCAATCTTGTTGACCGCCAGCAGAATATGCTTCACACCTATCAGCGACAGAATATAGGCGTGACGACGGGTTTGCGTGGAGACACCGAGACGCGCATCGATCAATAGCACAGCAGCTTCTGCAGTCGATGCACCGGTGGCCATGTTGCGTGTGTACTGCTCGTGACCGGGTGTATCGGCGACGATAAACTTTCGTTTTGATGTTGAGAAGAAGCGATAGGCAACATCGATGGTGATGCCCTGTTCACGTTCTGCAGCCAGACCATCGACCAGCAGGGAAAAATCAATGTCCTCTTCCGTGGAGAGACGACCCTTGCTATCCCGTTTGAGTTCTTCCAGTTGATCATCATAGAGCAACTGGGAGTCATAGAGCAGACGCCCGATCAGCGTGCTTTTACCGTCATCCACGCTCCCACAGGTGATGAATTTCAGCATGCTTTTCGAACTTTCCAACTCGATAAACTCTTGCAGATCGAGGTGTGCCTTGTTGCTTGCAGACATCAGAAATACCCCTCTTTTTTCTTCTTTTCCATCGATGAGGCCTGATCTTTGTCGATTACCCTGCCAGAACGTTCGGATGTGTGGGTGGAGCGCATTTCAAGTATCACCTCTGCCAGTGTGCTGGCCGTGGATTCGATCGCCGCCGTTAATGGGTAACACCCCAATGTGCGGAACCGGATGGAACGCATCATTGGTTTTTCACCCTCATTAAGAGGAAAACGATCGTCATCCAGCATAAACAGGGCGCCGTCACGTTCGACAACCGGTCTTTCCTTTGCCATGTAAAGCTCGGACATCGGGATATTTTGCAGATAGATATATGCCCATATGTCTGTTTCGGTCCAGTTGGACAACGGGAAAACACGCAGGCTTTCATCCGGATTGATACGGGTGTTATACAGCGACCACAATTCCGGACGCTGGTTTTTCGGATCCCAGACATGACCTTTTGTGCGATGGGAGAATACACGCTCCTTGGCACGGGATTTTTCTTCATCCCGGCGTGCACCGCCAATCGCCGCATCATATTTTCCGATATCCAGCGCCTGCTTGAGCGCTTCGGTTTTCATGATGTCGGTGTAGCGTGAGCTGCCGTGGGTGAACGGGTTGGTATTGTTCGCCAGTCCTTCAGGATTGGTATACACGATCAGTTCCAGGCCAAGACGTTTTGCCGTGGCATCCCGGAAAGCGATCATTTCCCGGAATTTAAAGGTGGTATCAACATGCAGCAACGGGAATGGTGGCTTGGCCGGGTAAAAAGCCTTCATGGCCAGGTGCAGTAACACTGACGAATCTTTACCAACAGAATAAAGCAGAACCGGACGTTCAAAATCCGTCGCGACCTGCCGCATGATGCGAATGCTTTCTGCCTCTAATCGCTGCAGATGAATATGTGACGTTGTTGGCATAGTTAGTCCAAAATTCAAATACGCTATTGTCAGCGTTGACGCGTAACGAGACAATAGTTGATTAATAATTTCCGGGGATAAAACATGAAATTTGATAAACCAGCGCAGGTTTTTATGGGTGGAAGCTGGCGCGAGGTTAAAAACAGCCAGTCATTCGATGTTTTTAACCCGGCCACCGGTGAAGTTTGCGTACGGGTTGCCGATGCTTCTCTTGAGGATGTGGAGTATGCAATTTCAGCTGCGTCCGGTGCGAAACAAGCCTGGGCGGGTCTTTCACATACCCGGCGTGCGGCCTATCTCACGAAAGCGGCTGATATCATGGAGCAAAGACAGCAGGATTTTGTTGACGCGCTGGTGGAAGAGGGTGGTTCCTGGATTGGCAAGGCAATGTTTGAAACGGGGTATTCAATCGAAGCATTGCGTGCTGCGGCAGCCATGGTGTTTTACATGAACGGGGAAGTGCTGCCATCGGAACACGGCAAAGTCAGCATGGCGATACGCCAACCGCTGGGTGTGGTTAGTGTTATCTCACCGTGGAATTTTCCACTGCTGCTAAGCGTACGTGGGTTCGCGGTTGCCATGGCCATTGGCAACACCATTGTTCTGAAACCATCTGAAGAAACCCCGTTGGCGGGTGGATTGTTGCTTGCCGAAGTATTTGAGGCTGCCGGAATTCCTGACGGTGTGTTTAACGTGGTGACATGTTCACGGTCTGCCATTGAAGGGCTTGGTGATGAATTGGTAGTCAATCCGGCAGTGCGGGGAATCAGTTTTACCGGTTCTACAAAGGTTGGTCGGCACATTGCCATGTTGGCCGGGTCGCTTTTAAAGAAAGCCTGCGTTGAACTGGGTGGCAAAGATGCATTGATAATTCTGGATGATGCCGATATGGAGAGGGCGGTCAATGCCGCGACTTTTGGCACGTTTATGAACCAGGGCCAAATTTGCATGTCTGTGGAACGAATAATCGTACACGAGGCGGTTGCCGATGAATTTGTCAGGCGTCTGGTAGCCAATGTTAAAACACTGGGTGTGGGTGATCCTTCTTCAATGGCTAACGTGATCGGGCCGCTGATTAATGAGAAGCAACTGCAGAATGTGCATGACCAGGTGACAGACGCGGTGGAAACAGGTGCAGAACTTTTGACCGGTGGTGGTTTTCAGGGTTTGTTTTATGAACCGACGGTACTCACAGGTGTGCGAACGGATATGAAGATTTTCCGCGAGGAGACATTTGGTCCGGTTGCCGCGGTGATCGTCGTTGCTGATATGGAAGAGGCTATTGCGGTAGCCAATGATTCTGAATACGGTTTGTCCGCAGGAATTATTACCGCTAATGAAGAATGTGGTATGGAAGTGGCGCGCCGCCTGGAAACCGGTATGGCCCACATCAATGACTGCCCGGTGAATGATGAGCCACATGTTCCCTTCGGTGGCGTTAAGAATAGTGGTATGGGTCGTCAGAACGGAAAATTTTCTGTAGAAGCCTTCTCGGAATTGCGTTGGATTACACTTGAGCGTGGTGGGCGTCAATATCCGCCCCCATTTAATGAAAAACTGTGAAATATGTGAAAAATGGAATTGAATGATTGAACCCTGTCATGGCTTACGGCACAATTCCGTTCCCGTAGATTTGATTACTCAAGACTGCGGTTCAGCGGTGGCCCCTGTCGGCCTCCCCGCGACGATACGTTGTGAACCCCGTCAGACCCGGAAGGGAGCAGCGGCAGCAGCAGACTCGGGCGCCGGGGTACGGTGGGCAGGGGCTGCCACCATTTCTCTGCTATGATCAATACTAATTGTTCACCCATGAGTGGATCAGAGGATTCCCAATGAGTTATCAGGTATTGGCCCGCAAGTGGCGGCCACATACATTTAAAGACCTGGTTGGACAGGAACACGTGGTGCAGGCGCTGGTTAACGGTCTTGATCAGGATCGTGTCCATCACGCCTTCCTGCTGACCGGTACCCGTGGTGTGGGTAAAACCACCATCGCGAGGATTCTGGCCAAATGCCTGAACTGTGAACAGGGTGTATCTTCTACACCGTGTGGTGAGTGTGGCAGTTGCATTGATCTGGATGAAGGTCGTTTTGTGGACATGCTGGAGATCGATGCGGCTTCAAAAACCAAGGTAGATGATACCCGCGAACTGCTCGAAACGGTTCAGTACACACCGAGCCGGGGACGTTACAAGGTTTACATCATCGATGAAGTCCACATGTTGTCGAGCCACAGCTTCAACGCTCTGCTGAAGACACTGGAAGAACCACCACCGCATGTAAAATTTGTTTTGGCAACGACGGATCCACAGAAACTTCCGATTACCATTCTGTCCCGTTGTTTACGTTTTAGTCTGACCCGGCTTTTGCCCGACCAGATCAGTGCACACCTGGAAAAGATCTTGCAGTCGGAATCTATAGAAGCGGATGAAAGTGCGGTCATGCGGATTGCCCGGTCAGCCGATGGCAGTATGCGTGACGGTCTCAGCTTACTTGATCAGGCGATCGCATTTGGTGGGGGCAGCCTGAAAGATGCCGATGTCGCGAGTATGCTCGGCAGTATCGATCACGTACATATTGCGGCAATTATCGATGCGCTCTCGCGCTCGGATGCTGGGGCATTACTGGATATTGTCAATGAACTGGTGGTTCAGTCGCGCAACCTGGAAAACGCTTTGGATGAGTTGGCAGAAGCCATGCACCGCATCTCCCTGATCCATGCAGCGCCGGGTTTCCGTGATCCGGAAAGGTTCGACTGGGATTCACTGGTGGAGCGTGCAACACAGATTTCACCGGAAGACGCCCAGCTGTATTACCAGATCGCCATTACCGGTCGCAGGGACCTGGGCCTGGCACCCGATCCACGTACCGGTCTGGAAATGACCCTGTTACGTATGCTGGCGTTCAAACCGGTGGAAGCCGGTTCAGATACGCTGGTCAAGTCTGCAAAACCCGCCCCGGTGGCAGAAAATAGAAGTGTCAGCAATGGCAATGATGCAGCCAAGGCAGCACGGACTGCTTTTGAACAAATGCAAAAACCTGTGCCGGCAGTTACACCAAAACCGCCTGTACCTGAACGCCGAGTGGAGCCTGAGCCTGAGCCTGAGCCTGAGCCTAAATTTCAACCTGAACCTGAATTCAATTTTGAAACAAAATCTGCTCCTGCTCCTGCTCCTGCTCCTGCTTCTACAACTGCACCCGTACCGGAACATGATGCTATGGTTGAAACGGCCAGTGCAGAACTGGAGCAGGACTGGAATAAATTGCAGGGCAAACTGGGTTTAGGTGGAGCGGCACGGGAATTTGCCAGGAATCTGCAACTGGAATCTGCTGATGAACAGCGCTGGAAATTCCTGGTGCCTGATACCCTGGAGAACCTGGGATCCAAAAGCGTAGTTCAGAGTCTGCAATCTGCACTGTCATCTCATCTTGGTCACGAGGTGAGGTTGGATTTGCATACGGCCACCGGACCGGTGAAATCCGTGGCTGCGGCAAAGGTTTCCGCCGAGGTTAATCGTATGAGCGAGGCAGAACGCGCGATCGATGAAGATTCGACGGTCCAGGACATCAAGGAAAAATTCGGGGCTAAAATCGTTCCCGATTCTATTCAACCATTACAGTAAACCGGGCGCGAAACGTACCGGTAAGACAGACAAGGAAAATACAATGAAAGGTAATATCGCAGGCCTGATGCAACAGGCTCAGAAAATGCAGCAGGAAATGCAAAAGGCACAGGAAGAGCTGGCCAATTTGGAAGTCACCGGACAGGCGGGTGGCGGTATGGTCAGTGTGGTCATGAATGGTCAACACGCAGTGAAACGCGTTACGATCGATCCTACCCTGGCCGATGATATTGAAATGCTTGAAGACCTGGTCACCGCCGCGACCAATGATGCGGTAAACCGGATCAAGGAAACTTCCGAGCAGCAAATGGCCGGCGTGACA
>CBDTVF010000202.1:0-6005 GCA_965363775.1 uncultured Gammaproteobacteria bacterium | reverse complement strand
AAAATCAGTGTAGCGCTTACAATGATTGCTAATGTTCGGGTCAGTTTCATGGTTCTAATGTCCTGTATATTAGTTATGTGTAGGTGTTATACCACAGTACAACACTAAAGACAATAAATATTGAAGTTGATTCGTGGATTCTCAGCGGTAGGTACCCGTAGCGCCGCGGACGTTGGCACGAAGCCATTCGAAGCCTCACACAAAAATTTGCCAGGCGAAAAAAAACCCCCATTGCATAAGCTCCGGGGGTTCTCATTTACAGATATAACGTCTGGTTAAAGTGCTTTAAACACCTCATTCAGTGTGTCACTGGCATCACCGAACAACATGCGTGTGTTATCCAGGAAGAACAATGGATTTTGCACGCCGGCATACCCGGTGGCCATGCTGCGTTTCAGTACGATTGAAACTTCGCCTTTCCAGCACTCGAGTACCGGCATACCACCAATTGGACCATCTGGATCGGTCAATGCTGATGGGTTGACGATATCATTGGCGCCGATAACGACTGATACGTCAACTTTGGGGAAGTCGTCGTTGACCTCATCCATTTCAAAGACGATATCGTATGGCACCTTGGCCTCGGCCAGCAATACGTTCATGTGACCAGGCATACGTCCAGCTACGGGATGAATGCCAAATCTGACGTTAACACCCTTGGCACGCAGGTTTTTGGTGATCTCATAAACCACATGCTGTGCCTGGGCTACCGCCATGCCATAACCCGGAATGATCATCACCTCTTTGGCATTGGCAAGAAGTTCTGCCGTTTCTTCGGCGTCGATGGGCTGTACTTCACCCTGATCTTCACCGGACGAGGCCGCTGCTTTTCCGCCACCGGTACCAAAACCACCGGCGATCACAGACAGGAATTTACGGTTCATCGCACGACACATGATATAGCTGAGGATGGCACCACTGGAACCTACCAGTGCACCGGTCACGATCAGCAAGTCATTGCTGAGCATGAAACCAGTCGCCGCAGCTGCCCAACCGGAATAGCTGTTGAGCATGGATACCACAACCGGCATATCCGCACCGCCGATGGCCATCACCATGTGAATACCAAAAAGCAATGCGATTGCGGTCATGATGACAAGTGGTTGCATGCCACCGCCTGCAGCTGACTCAATGACAAACTGGTATCCAAACCAGATTGCGGCAATCAACAGGGCAAGATTAAACAAATGCCGTCCCGGTAATGTCAGTGGTGAACCGCTCATACGACCAGACAGTTTTCCGAACGCAATGACTGAACCAGAAAATGTCACGGCACCGATAAGGATACCAATGTAGGTCTCAATATCATGGATCGTCAGTTCAACACCGATCAGGTGATTGGTCGGATCCATGAAGTTGGCGTATCCAACCGCCACGGCGGCAATACCGACCAGGCTGTGGAGAATGGCAACAAGTTCCGGCATTTGGGTCATCTGCACACGACGTGCAGCGATTAAGCCGATGCTGCCACCGACAACCAGTGCGCCCAACAGTAGTTCGTAGTGAGCAGTAACAACCCCCAGCACCGTTGCTATTAATGCGATCATCATGCCGATGACGCCGTACCAGTTACCACGCCGGGCGGTTTCCTGGTTGGAAAGACCACCGAGGGCGAGGATGAATAGGATGGTCGCAATGATATACGACACGGTAATGACTCCAGCGTTAATCATGACGGCCTACCTCCTGAACATTTCGAGCATACGACGCGTGACGGCAAACCCGCCCACGATGTTGATGCTGGCTATAAGTACGGTTCCGGTTGCGATCCACATGATCATTTCGTTATCCGAACTGATTTGTATTATCGCACCGATAATAATAATGCTCGATATCGCATTGGTAACGCTCATCAATGGCGTGTGCAATGCAGCGGACACGTTCCAGATCACCATGTAGCCAACAAAGCAGGCCAGCACGAATACCGTGAAGTGCTGCATGAACGACTCAGGTGCGACTGCACCCAGACCCAGCAGTGCAGCACCGGCGATCAACATGCCGATAATGGGCCCGGCGACCGATTTCTTGGTTTCCTTCACAACTGCAACGGGTGCAGGTGCTACTTTCTTCGGTGCTGCAGAAAGTGTTGGTGCTGGTGGTGGCCAGGTGGTTTCGCCGTCTTTACAGACGGTCGCACCACGGAACACCTCATCTTCCATATCAACGACAATCTTGCCATCTTTCTCAGGTGTCAGATCGGTGAGAAGGTGTCGCAGGTTGGTGGCGTACAGCTGGCTGGATTGTGCAGCCAGTCGGCTGGGCAGATCCGTATAACCAATCAGTGTCACGCCATGTTTGACCACAACATTTTCTGGTTCGGTTAATTCGCAGTTACCACCCTGTTCAGCGGCCAGGTCAACAATGACGCTGCCGTCTTTCATGGATTCAACCATTTCCGCCGTGATCAGACGGGGAGCAGGTTTGCCCGGGATCAGGGCGGTGGTGATGATGATATCCACATCTTTGGCTTGCTCGGCAAATAAGGCCATTTCAGCTTCAATGAATTCCGCGCTCATGGTCTTGGCGTAACCACCCTCACCAGAACCATCTTCATCTGCGAAATCTAACAGCAGGAATTCTGCGTCCATGCTTTCGATTTGTTCTTTGACCTCGGGACGGGTATCAAAGGAACGAACGATCGCGCCCATGCTCTTGGCAGCGCCAATTGCGGCGAGTCCTGCAACACCTGCGCCGATGACCAGCACCTTCGCGGGCATTACTTTGCCGGCGGCAGTGATCTGACCGGTAAAAAAGCGTCCAAAATGCTGGGCTGCTTCCACCACGGCGCGGTAGCCTGCGATATTTGCCATGGAACTCAGGGCGTCCACCTTCTGGGCACGCGAGATACGTGGGATACTGTCCATGGCCATGGCTGTCACACCGCGTTCGGTGAGATTTTGTAACAACTCGGGGTTTTGCGCAGGCCACAGGAAACTGATTAGCGTCTGACCAGGTTTCAGGCGTGCTGCCTCCTCATCATCCGGGCCACGGACTTTCAGAACGATATCGGAATCGTTCCAGATTTCGTCCACACTGGCAACACTACAGCCAACTGCTTCATAGGATGCGTCAGAATAATTCGCTGCAACACCTGCATTGGATTCTACCGCTACATCAAAACCCAATTTCATTAATTGGGTGGCCACGTCTGGGGTTGTGGCTACGCGCTTTTCGCCCGTATATAGCTCCCTCGGTACACCGATTTTCATAAAAATCTCCGGATGATTTGCCGTTAAAACTTGGATTAGTTCAAATAATGAATCTCTTTTTTCTGTAATAATCAGGTTTGTCAGTAACACAATCCTGATGAATATTTCAGTTGAACGCGAGTATACTCACAAAATTCAGCAGTAATACGATCTAGGTCAATTATACCTCAAAGATTCTCGGTTTCTTTAGCCTATCAATAGTGCAGAGCACGCAGCGCTTCAAGCCGCTCCAGGGTGCCGATATCGTGCCAGGTACCCTTGTAAACCTCGCCTGTCACTTGTTGTGAAGCCATCGCTTCACGCAGCATGGGTACAATTGAGTAGCGACCGCCGCTAGCGGAATCAAAGAAGCGGGGATGGTATACGCTAATACCGCTAAAGGTTAAGCGCGGTTGTCCGTCCGGATTGACGTATCCGCCCTGCAATACGAAATCACCTTTCGGGTTGTGTTCAGGGTTGGGTACCAATACGAGGTGTGAGTGGCTGCACTTGATTGCCCTGAGTCTGGCAAGTGGGTATTGGGTGAAAATGTCACCATTGATAATAGCAAAGGGTGAATCTCCCAGCAGTGGCAATGCCTGTTCAATTCCGCCGCCGGTATCCAGCGCGCCAGGTGGTTCCTGAGAATAACGAATATTGAATCCCCACCTGGATCCATCACCCAAGGTGTCACATATCTTGTCGCCCTGATGGGCCAGGTTGATAACAACTTCACGAAATCCGGCAGCTGCAAGTTTGTCCAGGTGATGCTCAATCAGTGGTTGTCCACCTACGTCCAGCAGCGGTTTGGGTGTTGTATCCGTCAAAGGGCGCAGGCGTTCACCACGGCCGGCAGCCAATATCATGGCACGCATTCAGGTTGCTCCAGGATGTCCAGCATCTCAGCAAATTCGGGGTATCGGGTCAGGGTGTCGATGATGTAATTATAGAACCGGGGAATCAATTCAATATAACCATTTTTACCATCGCGGTAATGGAGCCTGGCAAAAATTCCGGCGATCTTGATGTTGCGTTGCAATCCCATCAAGTCGCAGTAACGCAGCCATTGCTCAGGCGCAATCTCAGGATTGAAATTTAACCTGAATTCCTCGATCCAGTTTTCGATTCGTTGCCGTGGCCAGCTGATATAACGATCCCAGATCAGTGAAACCAGGTCGTAACTGAGTGGGCCTGTAACGGCGTCCTGAAAATCAATGATGCCAACCGTATCGTCACTGGCTCTTAACAGGTTGCAGGAATGGAAATCGCGATGAACAAAACACTGGGGCTGACTCAGGGCCGAGTCAATAACACGGTCGCAGAACCCGTCCCAAAGTGCATCGAATTTTCCGTGTGGCATGCGGGGTCGATGGTGACCCAGGTACCAGTCAGGAAAAATATTCATGTCAAACCGCAACATTTGGGCGCTGTATTCAGGTAGTCCCCGCGCACGCACTGTTGTCGCCATTTGCTTTAACAGATCGAACAACTCTGGAAAGAGTGTGTCGACATTGTGCACACCCAGCATATCGCGATAGAGCATATCGCCAAGATCTTCAAGCAACAGGAAACCGTTTTGCCAATCTGCATGATAAATTTCCGGAGCATGCAGGTCTGCCGTTCTAAGACGCTGGGCGATGTCCATAAATGGTCTGACATTCTGGCCGGGTGGTGGTGAATCCATCAGCACCCTGGACTCGCCATTCAGCTGTAGTCTGAAATAACGACGGAAACTGGCATCGCCTGCGATGTCCTGAAAATCAGATTGCAAATCGACGCCCAATTCCTGTAACCAATCGCGGGCCTGGTCAAGACGCGGGTCTTTTTTTGGCGTTATTGTTGTGGCTGATAATCCCATGGGGGGATTTTGCCGTAAAGCGCTCAATGATGAAATCTAAAAGTGGGGTTTTTAAATGGTACTAATATGGTACTATATGATTTGATTGCCCGGTTTTCCAAAGGAACTTTGATAGCCCAACATGTTACGCATCAGCAAAATGACAGATTACGCCATTATGGTCATGGTTGAGTTACATGCCTCAGGTGGTGAGGTGCTGAGCGCGCATGCGCTGGCTGATCGCTCCCACCTGGAATTGCCGACGGTTAGTAAGGTTTTGAAATTATTGGTAAATATGAACCTGGTTGATTCCTATCGTGGTCCCAATGGCGGCTACAGTCTTGAGCGGAAGGCCGAGGATATCAGCGTGGCTGAAATTATAGCTGCGATTGAAGGGCCTATTGCAATGACAGAATGTAGCGCGGAAGAAGGTCTTTGTGCACAGGAATCCATTTGTAATTTACGCGGTAACTGGCAACGTATCAGCATTGCGGTTGCAAACGCGATGGAAGGTGTGTCGCTGGCGGAAATGGCGCAACCGGTAAAACCGATTACGTCACCTTTGAACATCACAACACTGAATGCATGACAGGAACACACAAATATGAGTGGTGAAACATCAACTATTCACGGTCTGGTCGAACAGAAATACCAGCACGGTTTCGTAACGGATATCGAATCCGATACGCTGCCTCCGGGTTTGTCAGAAGATGTCATCCGGGCAATTTCGGCACGCAAGAAAGAGCCCGAATGGCTGCTTGAATGGCGCTTAAAGGCCTACAACCATTGGCTGGGCATGGAGCAACCGGACTGGGCGCATCTTAATATTGCTCCTATTGATTTCCAGGCTATTTCGTATTTTTCTGCACCCAAATTGGATAAAGACCGCCCCCAAAGTCTCGACGATGTTGACCCCAAGTTACTGGAAACTTACGAAAAACTGGGTGTGCCCTTGCACGAACGTGCCCGTTTGGCCGGTG
>CBDTVF010000201.1:0-6033 GCA_965363775.1 uncultured Gammaproteobacteria bacterium | reverse complement strand
CAGATGCCATCACACAAGTACCCCAGGCAATCCAACTCTCTCCAGATAGAAATAGCGCCATAGTAAAGCACCCGTCAGTTTACGCCGAAACAGAGAAGTGAACACAACTGTGCGGGAAAGCTCGCAAAACTTGTTTGTAATACAGCGTTCCGAAAACTCAGTGTAATGACTTGTTTATAAGATCATCCCTGCGTTTTTCAAGAGACTCAAGATGGTTTTTATCAAGAAGATCACCCAGGTTTTTTCTGAGTCGGTTGTTATCCAACTCAAGTAGTGTGGTTCGCCATGCATTTCCAATGCTGAGTCCGGTATTTTTAAGATATGCAGGCAGGTCGGTTTGAGTACCAAATGAGTCCTTATGATTAACCAGCATCAATTGCCACTCATCCGGGTCATACAACATGGACTCGGGTGTCCTGGCTGGATTGTTGATCAGTGTGTCAAAGATATACATTGCCTGATGTTGTTTGGGCATAGAACAAACTGCACGGCTCCCTTGACCACTGGTCACACGCTCGCGTTCACTCAGGGTAGCTGTCGGCACATATTGAAGCGTGCCCTGTAGACCACCTACCTCCCTGTGTACCGTCACCGGAACCATGTAAAGGCCGATCAACCGATCCAGTTTGTAGGCTGCGACTTCAGGAAAGAAACCCTTTTTGTCTGGTGATGCATTGAAGTAGGCGAATATTGTCTCATCAAAAGCAACAACCTGTAAAAGCCTCCATGTTGGGCCACCGGTGTTAATGTCGGTGATGGTGCCATTGGTGAGAATTCTTTCCAGTGTCTCGTCATTCAGTTCATCAGGTTCGTGACCTACACCCATTGGGTGTGCAATGGGTGACAAATCGATCGTGCCATCCTGATTGGCAACCGACACCACGTCATCCTGAAAGATCAATGCATTTCCGCTTCCCTGATACTTCGCTTTCAACATACCGGTATCAATCTCGATAACCCGCCCGCTCATACGCTGTTGAACACGCCGCGTGCTGGTTGGTGTATGACCAATGACGATTTGTGTGGCTCCAATTTTATCCAGTATGGCAGTCAGGCCGTCCTCCTCAATCAGGCGGTTACAGGTTGCGGTACCGCGATACCACATCGGACCTTTTGAGTTGTTCAGGGGGGATTTTCTAAGTTCAAGAATGGCTTGCGCCGAGTTCAACATTTCACCATCAAGCTGTCCGGCGTCCATTTTTTCTGTGAGAATCAAAGGGGCGTCGCGGTACCTGTTTATTGGGCTCAGGACACTGGCATCCTCAAGCGTTGACAAGGCGGTAAGATAATTACCCAGGTCTGCCTTTAAGGTTCCGTTCACGCCAGCAAGGCCGTGTTTCTCTATATACGGTGGCGCGCCGCCATGTACAAAGGCAGTACCATTGATCACGATCATTAACGGCTTCTCAAGTAACCATTTTCCATAAAACCCATCACTACGGAACGCGCGACGGTGTCCGAAAAATCCGGGTGGCGCCATATTGTCGAACTCGGCCTTTACCGCTAGTTCGTCCGAACGCTCTGGTTGATTTTGCCTGAATTGTTGAAACCAGTACTCACGCTCCTGCGCAGATTCATCATCTGAAAATGCCGCGTATTCAGCATCGGATACGTAGCGTACATCTCCGTTGAGATTCATAACCTCATGGTTGCCAAGCAATTGATGTACCTGACCACCGGCAAGGTCTGCTTCACGCTCCAGACGCATGACCAGATCCATCACCTGGCGGGATCCCGGACCACGATCAAGAAGATCACCAGTGATCACTAAATGGGTTTCACCACCGCTCCAGCCAAGGTCTTCATCGATGATGCCCGCTTTCTGAAATGTCGATACAAGTGCGTCGTAAGCGCCATGTATATCACTTACTGCAACGACGCGGTTGATATCTGAAAACTGCCAGTCATCCGCCAGGGTAGTAGACAGCGACAGGTAACAACAAAGAAGTACTGCGAGTAATCGGGAACCCAAAATTCTGCAACTCCAGGATAGATATTCACTTTTCACACGACTCTCCGGTTTTTGTCAAACTTACCTTAGACATCTATAACAAATAGTTCACTCAGAGTTTACAGGGTCAATAGCTGACCGGCATTAGCCAGGGTCAATAACCCGTCAAAAGATAAGACCAGCCTGGTCTTCGTATCGCAAAAAAACCTTGAGAGGATAGAGTCATGAATACATCAGGGAGCTCCGCCCGACAGCTTTTTCATAGCTACGTGAAATAAGTCTGAATGCAGGACTTTTTCAGTTGGTACACTTTGTCAGTCCCGGCCACGGCATGGAAATGGTCACTCATGATGGCGGACTCCCTTCTGTTTTATCGATCTCAGAGTGGATTCGTGCCAACAGGTCAGTGAAGATTCGGAAGCTCTCGTTGGCAGCCAGTTTTTCATTGATAAGGGATGCAAAGGCCTCTTCTTCCAACTTAATTAGTTGTTCTTTGAGTTCGCGGCAGTTCTCGGGTTGTGCCTGTTTACGGATTGCGAAAGCGCGGGTGTAGAAAGTATCGATACGGTCTTTCTTACGGTGCGCGTTCCAACGGGCCATGGCAAGAAAGCCGGAAATCAGCAGGAAGACGACGTACACCAGCATGTTAATGGTTTCGGCGTAGCGCTCCAGAAAGCTGGGCTCATTGCGCTCCAGGTAGCGCCTGGTGCCGGCGTGCAGTGGAAAGTTGAGATCCATTTGGTCGAAGTTGGTATTAATGGCTGAGAACAGGCTGGGAGCAATTGCCATGAAGCGTGGTTTGTGCTCGAACAAAGTTTTGCTGAGGAGGTAGATGAGGTCGGCCGATATATCCTTGCGGGTGACCAATATGGTATCCACACTCAAGGTCAGTATGTCTTCTTCGTTGCCTGCAATCGGGTAAGTGCGAGCAGGAATTTCCATGAGATCCATGCCGGGTACAAGGAAGCTGAGCCCGGTGCGCGTCAGTGACGAGCCTTCCTCGGGGGCTTCAGCGGCATTCACGAGTCGAAAACCACTTTCTTTCCAGAACGGGTTGCCGGGATCGATGGGGCCCAGGTAAATGATCAGGTCTGTGGCTCCGGGTTGAAATTCATCAAGTAGCTCATAATCTCCGGAGGACAAGTTCTGGCGTTCAGCCAGTACTTCCAGCAGGCGGCGTCCTGCCAGGGAGTTGTTGACGATATAAATGCGCTTGCCGGCCAGGGAGCGCGAATCTGCCTGGGGTGCGAGCTTCTCCGGGACCAACAGGTGCAGCACGCTCTTGTAGATCGGCATGATGGCGCGAACACCGGTGGTGAAGGGTCGCGTGCGGCTAACAAGGGCCAGGTCTGTATCCCCGCTTTGCAAGGCATTGAGTGCTGATTGCCCGGGCTGGCCGTTGGACACAGTTACCGTAATACCAGCTTGCCGGGAAAATATTTCCTGTAGTGCCACGCTATCGATATTGTCGTGATTGAGAATATGAAAGCGCAGTTCCTCTTGCTGGTGATCACAAGCAGCGACCAGAAGCAGAAGCAAGAATGGGATAAAGCGAATTAACAATATTTTCCGCATATAATTGGCACCGCTATTCTGGGGCTGCAAATACCAGAACCCCGGACCTCTTCATGTCTATTGTGAAGGTTATAAAGGGTGATCATTGAAAGAGCAAGTTAAACTGAGTAAAAGGGAGAATCAAAATGGGACACTCGGCTAAATTTTGGGACAGGATTGCAAAGCGGTGTTCGCAACCCTATCTAAGTACAAGAGACCTCAATCAATTCATACCATTTGGAGAAAAAACACCATGACACATGTACTTCCTGCCCTGCCGTACGCAGTCGATGCACTTGAACCGGTCATTTCAGCTGAGACCATTGACTATCATTATGGTAAACATCACCAAGCCTACGTTACCAACCTTAATAACCTCGTAGCTGGTACCGAATTTGAAAATGCGTCGCTGGAAGACATCGTCCTTAAATCAGACGGTGGAGTTTTCAACAATGCAGCACAGGTCTGGAACCACACGTTCTACTGGAATGGCCTGAGTCCTGAAGGTGGTGGCGAACCAGGTGGTTCTCTGGCTGAGGCTATTAACACGACTTTCGGTTCTTTCGAGGGATTTAAAGACGCGTTTATAAAGTCTGCAGTTGGAAACTTTGGATCCGGTTGGACCTGGCTGATCAAGAACAGCGATGGCTCGCTGGAAATTGTTAATACATCAAATGCTGCTAACCCGATGTGCGATGGCAAAACACCCCTGTTGACCGTAGACGTGTGGGAGCACGCCTATTATGTCGACTACCGCAATGCGCGACCCAAATATCTTCAGGAGATTTGGTCGCTGGTAAATTGGGAATTTGTCGCTGCAAACTATGCCTGAATACAGGGTGGGTTAGCGCCCGCTCATTGTGAACCGGTGGTTCTGTATTAAGGGCCATCGCTCAACGGATAGAAGCCTTGCCCTTTTGGGCGGGGCTTTTTTTTGGTAAGGTGGCCAGAATAAATCATCAATTGAACCCTTCCCTGGAAAATCACGCATAGAAGTTTTTACAGGGTTTTATACCTGCAGGCTTACCAGGGCAACTCCTTGCCATCGTAGTTGTAAAATTTGCCTGTGCTTTCGATGGTCAACCCCTCAATGACTTCAAGCACTGCGGAAATGCTTTCTGTTACGGCCAGCGACGCCGCTGAACCACCCATGTCAGTTCTTACCCAGCCGGGATGTATCACTACGCTGGTAAACCCCTGCGGGGCAAGTTCGGCACTGATAATATTGTTGATCTGGTTCAGGGCGGTTTTGCTGGTCCGATAGGAGTAAGACCCTCCTGTCGATAATTCAATGCTACCCATGATCGAGCTGATATTGACAATGGTTTTCTTCTCTCCGGCCTGGAGGTTGGGTAACAGGGCCTGTGTCACCCGCAATGGTCCCAGGCTGTTGACCTGAAAAGTGCGCTTCATAACCTCAAAATCCAGGCTGTCCAATGACGAGTCCGTGCGATTAAGCATCCCGGCATTGTTGATGAGCATTTGAATGGGTATGCCCTTGAGCCTGTTTGCCAATGCTTGGACACTCTCCGGGCTGGCCACATCCAGTTGCTCCACGCGGGCGCCGGTGGCTTTCAATTCATCGGCCTTTCCGGGGCTTCTTGCCGTGCCGATAACCTCATACCCTGTCTCCTGAAGCTGTTTGGTGAACTCCAGACCGAGGCCACGGTTGGCTCCTGTTACCAATATGACACCCTTGTTATCGGCCGAAACAGAGACAGGAAGCGATAGGCACACTAATAATGCTGTGGTTACGATGGTGAGTATTCTCATGGTTTTCTCCTTTTAATCATCCATTATCGTCTTGCAATCGGGGTGCATTAGGGCTGGGCAGACAGTGCCTCGCAGATCACGACATTGTCATTAGCAACGCGTTGAATCGGCACGATTCCCTGTCGGCTGACAGAAGGAATGTCGTATTCGACTGTGCCGGAACTGCAACTATCAAATGTCAGAATGATAGTGCCATCTGAACCCGGCGGGTCAGTACGGACTATTTCGGTGACCGTATCAAAAATACCACCTGAAGTCATCTCGATGTTCAAAACAGCCTGTTTTTCGGAAAACGGACCAACGGCGGTTAACCACCGGTGACCGGCATCACCAAGATCGGCCATCGAACCGACAGCTGGAGGCTCGGTATCGTAGGTGAACCAGGCCAATGATATGTATCCTATTTCAGGAAATACCGTAATGAAAAATCCCTGACCATCAGTTTCGGGGTTATACCAGGCATCGTTCAATCCGGCGTTGATGGTGAAGTTGGCACCACAATCCCCCCAATGGGAGGTAGCCTTATCTCCGGAAGCAAAAATCGCGGTGACCTCCACGCAGGTCGCCTCGCCTTGTAGCGCCAGAAACTCAAGGTTCACCTGGTAATCGCTTTTGTTACTGGGCCAATATCTGTGAGTGCGCACATGAATCCCATTGAATCGCCCTTCCAGGGGCGCGCCCGGGTATTGCTGATCCATATGGACATTAGCGTTGTAGGAAGCCGCGTGATCGGCATGATATGGGCATTCATTCAC
>CBDTVF010000200.1:0-6041 GCA_965363775.1 uncultured Gammaproteobacteria bacterium | reverse complement strand
ACTCAAACAAAGCGGTAAGGAAGTCATTTTGTCTTCCCTGACCCTGTTGGAAGCCGCTTCCGAGATGAGCAGCCTGAAGAAATTATGCCGTAATGAGTCCTTCATGGTGGAGGCCAATGATATTTCGGCGGTGCAATTACTATCAGTAGCCGGTAAGGATTTCGTAACCGGCCCAAGTTTCAATATCTACAATGACCGCAGCCTGCGTCTGCTCGCTGGAAAAGGTCTGAAACGCTGGGTTCTGCCCGTTGAGTTGGGTCTGGATACACTGCGAGATTTACAGGCCAAACGACCTGAGGGTGTGGAAACCGAGGTATTTGCACTCGGTCGACTGCCATTGGCGTACTCAGCACGTTGCTATACGGCACGTTCACATAACCTGCCCAAGGATGATTGCCAGTACAAGTGCCTGGACTACCCTGATGGAGCCATGCTTAAAACAAGGGAAGACCAGGAGTTCCTGGTGCTTAACGGTATCCAGACGCAGTCTGCACTGACCCACCAGGTGCTGGATCAGATACCTGAATTGAAGGCGCTGGGAGTAGACGTTCTCAGGATAAGCCCGCAGTTCGAACATACCTTCCAGATTATCGATATTTTCGATGATGCACGCAAAGGTGCAGCACTACCACCATTGAGCGAGAAACTACTCGATCTGCTTCCCCTGGGGGCCTGTAATGGCTACCTTCTTGAGCAGGCAGGCATGAATTTTGCGCCAGGGAGCGACCATGACTCTCAACAAGCTGTTTGATCATCATCATCGCCAGGTGAATAGAAAAGCCTGGGGAGACCTGCGACAATTTTCTGAAGCACTTGTCTCCAGCGGACAACTAAAGTCAGTACCACAGTCGATATCACCACAGCTCCAGGTCACTGCACTATGTCACCGTAGCTTACTTAAGGACGGCCCTGCCCTGCTATTTGAGAATGTGCAGGGTTCTGAGATCAAGGTGCTGGGCAATCTGTTTGGATCCCAACAAAGGGTTCTGACTGCCCTGGAGCTGGATTCTGCGCAGGGCTTGCGTGAACTGGGTAAGGAGTTCGCCTTTCTGAGAAACCCAAGTCTGCCTGATAGCCGGAAAGCCGTGCTTGATGTAGCTCCCGGGTTTGCAAGGCTGGCGCATATTACGCCAAAGAAATTGAACAATGCGCCATGGCAGGAACACGTGATCGAAGGCCCGGACGTTGATCTTGAAGCATTGCCAATCTCGACCTGCTGGCCTGAAGACGCTGGTCCGTTAATTACATGGGGCATGGTGATAACACGTGGCCCAAACAAACCACGCGTCAATCTGGCTATTTACCGTCAACAGCTTATTGGCAAGAACAAACTGATCATGCGCTGGCTACCCCATCGTGGTGGTGCCCAGGATTTCAGGGAGTTTCAGCTGGCGCATCCTGGCCAGCCATTTCCTGTTTCTGTGGTTATCGGTGCCGATCCTGCAACACTGCTTGCCGCCGTAACCCCTATACCTGACACACTTTCAGAGTATCAGTTTGCGGGTTTACTACGTGGGCGCAGAAGCAGAATCGTAAATTCATCCCTGACGGGCCTGCCCATCCCGCACGGCGCTGAATTCGTGCTGGAGGGATATATTCATCCGGGTGAAATGGCCACCGAGGGCCCCTTTGCCGATCACACCGGTTACTACAATTCCGTTGCAGATTTTCCGGTTTTTACCGTGGAACGTATCAGTCATCGTAGTGATCCCATTTACCTGACAACCTACATGGGAAAACCGGGAGAGGATGAACCTTCGGTCATGGCAGCCTCGCTGAATGAGATGTTCATTCCGCTGCTGCAGGAACAGTTCCCGGAAGTCGTGGATTTCTTTTTACCCCCGGAAGCCTGTTCATACCGCGTCGCCATTGTCAGTATTCGTAAGCACTATCCTGGCCATGCACGCAGGATCATGTTCGGTATCTGGTCCTGGTTACGTCAATTCACCTATACCAAGACCATCATTGTCACCGACGACGACATTAACATACGCAACTGGCAAGAAGTGATCTGGGCCATTTCGACCCGCGCCGATCCTGTACGGGATACCGTGCTGGTTGAAAATACACCCATCGATTATCTTGATTTCGCCAGTCCCAAGCCGGGTCTGGGTGGCAAAATGGGTATTGATGCCACCAATAAGACCGGTTCAGAAACCAATCGTGACTGGGGCACAATAGCGAACATGGATCCAGAGACCAAGGCACAAATAGAGCAGATTGCTCTGGATTTGGGTATTTAGCTCTGTAATCTCAGTCGCTCGAAATAGCACCCGCTCGAGCATTAGCCAGTATTGCACATCGCAGTACATCAGACTTTCGGTCAATTCACCGCGAATTGTCGCGTTGGTTAAGTGGCGAAGACTGAATTCTCCTCTTTTTCCGCTCTATTTAACCCCAACTCCAATCACAGGGAGAAAAAAGCTATACCACTACCAGATAAAGTCGTCTCGGGCCAATGTGGTACATATACCGCAAACCAACTCGCCTATTCCACCTTGAGCGCTGTGGTTGCCAGAACCTTACCGCTATCGCGCATCTTGTATCGCACTTCATAGTCACCGGCAGATTCAGGTGCAAATAGTGACAATGGGCTGCCTTGCGCAGTGCGCGCAGCACTTACCGGCGTAGCATCAGCCGCTGCCCCGCTGGCAACGATCTCAATATAGTCTTCCGAATTTTCAGGGCCTGTCCAGGTCACTTCTACCACGGAGCCAGCAACAACAGGTGAATTTGCCGACACGCTAGCTGTGGCAACCCGGAGTTCCACTTCCAGGCGGGCCAATGTACGCCTGGATTTGCCCAGTACGTAACGGACTTCAAATTTTCCAAGTGCCCTGGGAACCTCGAATTCAACCACGGAGTCTTTCCGGGTGTATGCATACTTGGTAAAACTGCCCTCGGGCGAACCTGTTTCGACGATGGTGATGTAGTCATTGCTGTAGCCGGGACCTTTCCATTCAACCTTGATGTTTCCACCTGGCACCGGTGTGTTCAATACCTTCAAAGCTGCTTCGACTGGTGTCACTGTGATCTTCTTTGCAACCAGGGTGCGTTTTGACTGGGCAACCACGTAACGGATTTCAAATTCACCGGTGCCTTCCGGCGCATTGATTTTTGCTGGAGACCCACGTCTTGTGTAGTCATAATCAATGTACTTACCCTTTTCCGCTCCCACTTCGGTGATGGCGATATAATCATTCTTGTTGTCTGGGCCCGTCCAGGCTACCTTGACCTCTGCACCGGCCGGTGCTGTCTCCGGCACTTCCAGCGTGGCTTCCACCTCGGTCAACACTATTTCCGTGCTGGCCAGGGTACGTTTGGACTGGCCAACCACGTAACGAATCTCAAAGCTACCGGTGACATCCGGTGTGGTGATTGTTACCGGTGAACCACGCCTCGTATAGTCATAGTCGATGTACTTACCTTCTTCTGCCCCAACTTCGGAGATAGCAATGTAATCATTCTTGTTATCCGGACCGGTCCAGGCTACCTTGACCTCTGCACCGGCAGCTGCGGTCTCCGGTGCATTCAATGTGGCTTCAACCTCGGTCAGCACAATTTTACTGCTGGCAATGGTATGTTTGGTTTCTGACACCACGTATCGAATTTCGAAACTATCGATTGCGTCCGGCATGGTGAATTTTGCCGGCGAACCATGCCTTGTATAGGCATAGCTAATGTATTTGCCTTCTTCTGCACCCACCTCGGCAATTGCGATGTAGTCGTTCTTATTTTCAGGACCGGTCCAGATGACTTCGATATCCGAACCTGCAGTTGCCGTTTCTGGCGCCTCAAGCGTTGCCGTTTGCTCTGGTACCGCCACAGTTATGGTTTCAGTCAAAGCGACGACCAGGCTATCTGCGTCGTTGGCAGAAAAAAACTGACCACCTGTGTTTTCAGCCAGGCAAGCCACCTGTTGGCCCTCCTGTGTGGACAAACCAAATCCGACAACGTGGGCGGTAAAATCAACACCCTGTAATTCCAACGATTTACCAGCCTCGCAAATATCGGCATCACAGGTCTCAATACCATCGGTGATCAGAACAACCGTTGCCCTGTCCTCCGTATATCGCAACTCCGTCGCAGCCATTATCACCGCAGCCGTCAACGGGGTTTTTCCAAGAAAGCTCAAACCATCTACTTCCGCAGCGATTCGCCCTGCAGTACCCGCCGCCGGCGGTACAATCAATTCAATATCATCACAGTTGCCTTTTTCCCTGTGTCCGTAAGCGATCAGGCCAAGCTCGGTACTCTCGGGTACATTTTGAAGAACCTCTCGCAGTGTTTCGCGGGCAATCTCAAGCTTTGGCTTGCCATCGATCTGGCCCCACATTGATCCCGATCCATCCAGCACCACCATGATGCGATCAGCCGCCTGTGCGTTTGAGACAGTAGACAGAACGAGTAAAAAAGCCCCTGTGATAATGAACACGCCACGACGCGTTAGTGCAACGAAATTTTGCATGTGATTCCCTCTCATTTATGACATTTCTGCTTGCCAGCAAAACCTAAAAAAACAAACCGCACAGAAAGAGTATAAACGTTTTGTAGCAAATCATCAGTGCGTTCAGGACGCAGGTTACACCAACTGCAACATACATAATATCGCATCATTGTCATCCATCACTTCTCCACCCCAACAGTCACCAATCGCCCAATGAAGATCCCTTAGAACCCGGTACTCTCCAGTTGTATTACACATTCGTTTATGCTCGGCCTATTGATTGCATGTTGCAGCAGCGCGCACATTCAGCATGCGCTGGTGATATTCTCCGGAGGGTACTTACTCCAAATTGCAGCAAGAGGAAACATGAGTGACTCAACAAAACTGGAAAAACAGCATCGCAATCACCGGTTCAGGTAGTGGGTTCGGTTCCGCACTGGCGCATCACTATGCGTCCGAAGGCTGGAAAGTCGCGGTCACCGACATCAATGAGCAGCGCGCCCGGCAAACACTGTCCGAATTGGAACCCTATGGTGGCAATCATTTCGCAATGCGACTGGACATCACCAAAGCAGATCATTGGCAACAGTTGGAAGATGCTGTAGTCAGTCAATGGGGCGGCCTTGAAGTTCTGATCAACAATGCCGGTGTTGCGACCGCGGGTAATGTTGAAGACACAAGCATTGAGGATTGGAATTGGGTGCTGGATATCGATCTGATGGGTGTTGTACGTGGCTGTCACCAATTTGCCGGCTTGATGAAACGCCAAAAGTCAGGACACATCGTCAATGTCTCATCTTTCGCGGGTCTTGCCAGTTTACCGTTCATCGCCGCATATGGTGTCGCCAAGGCGGGAGTAGTGGCCTTGTCCGAGGCACTGCGTGCAGAAATGCATCCCCATGGAGTGGGTGTAACTGTCGCCTGCCCCGCTTTTGTCAAGACCGGATTGCTGGATACTTTCCGTTCAGACAAACCAGGTACTAAGGCAAAAGTCACTAAATGGATGGAAACATCGGGTGTCAGTGCCGAGCAGGTTGCCAGGGATATCGCCCAGGCTGTCAGAAAGAACCAATTTCTGTTGCTGACACATGCTCAGACCCGCACAGCCTGGAGAATGAAGCGCTGGCTGCCGGAGCGCTATTTCAAAATGATTGCAAAACGCACATCAAGTTGAATCCCTTCTATCTTATTTCCCGGCTTTCTCAATTCATTTTGTAAATCGGATGTTCGGCATACGGAAAATAGTATTTCTGCATTTCCGGTTCTAGTTTTACCAATTCCCGCTGACGGTTTTCGGGATCAGGGTGGGTACTGAGGAACTGCGGCGTACCCGATTTGGATGCCTTTGCCATCTTTTGCCATAAGGTTGCTGCCGCTGCAGGATTAAAACCAGCCTTGGCCGCCAGTTCAATACCGATCTGGTCAGCTTCTTTTTCAGCAGCCCGGCTATTGGGCAAACTAACCGCCAGCATGGCTGTTAAAGCCGCACCCGATAACGCCACGCCGGTGTTATCTGAAGCAATCCCGACCACCGCGACACCGACACTGGTGGCAACCTGCATCGACATTTTCTCAGCCGTGTGTTTTGCCAATG
>CBDTVF010000199.1:0-6046 GCA_965363775.1 uncultured Gammaproteobacteria bacterium | reverse complement strand
CCACCGGTTCAACGACAATATCCCGGGCATCACGGCCATTGGCTTTTGGTCCGACACGTAAGGTCACCTGCTTGCCTTCGGTACCCTGCAAGACATTGAATATATTGTCTACGGAGCTCAACTCCTGACCATTGATGGCGAGGATGTATTCGCCCTGGCGTGCTTCATTACCGGGTGTTGCCAGTGGTGCCTTGATAAATGGGTTCCACCGTTCACCGTTGTAAATTTTTGCAATTTGATAACGGCCCTTATCAATTGTTAAATTCGCACCCAGCAAGCCGCTTTGTACCTCTTTTTCCCTGGACACGTCGCCACCACCGGTGCGGTTATGGCCGACCTGCATTTCGGCGATCATTTCGACCATTAGTGCGGTGAGGTCTTCCCTTCTACCAATGTGATTAACCAGCGGCCGATAGCGTTCATACACGGCTTGCCAATCCAGGCCGTGCATGTTTTCAGCATAGAAGTATTCTTTTTCCATGCGCCATGCTTCATCGAAAATCTGTGTCCATTCTTCAAGCGGCTTGACCTGTACTTTCACATCGCCCAGTGACAATGCTTCCGGTTCAGGTTTTTCACCGGTTTCAGCGACGGCAAGTGAACCATCGGTTTTGTTGATTAGCATGTGACTGCCCTTTGCACTCAACACAAAGCGATCCACACCTGTTAGCAGAGATTTGGCTTCCTTCTCTTTGAAATCGAAGCGCATCAGTGCATTGGCTACACCCCCTTCGGCCCCCGGTGGCTCAACGCTGATACCTGGCTGAGGCGACTGTATGTAAAACAGGTTGCCTTCTTTGCCGACTGCCAGGTTGCCATAATTATTTACGGCAACCGGTAATGCAACGATCCGCGCGGCAAGGTTTTTTAGATCAATACGCGTCTCTGCGACCTTGTCATCGCTTTTGTCAGTCTTATCCTCTTTTTGATCGCCGTCTGCATTCTCATCACTTTCGTTTTCATCACTTTCATTTTCATCACCCTGGCCATCCAGAATGGGCGACTTGCCATCCGCGGCCAGTACCAGGGCATATAAGCCGGCACGGTAAGGTCGTTCCTGCGAGGTCATATTGAGCCCGATCTGGATCGGCCCCGAGTTTGTTGAGGCTGCAAAATAAAGATAACTGCCATCACTGCTGAATGCCGGTGATGCAACATCTGCCGCTCCATCTGTAATGATGGAATTTGAGCGCGAGGAGAAATTATGCAGAGCCAGGTCACGGTTGTAGTTGGCCTGCTCATGCGTGTATGCGAGCCATTTTCCATCCGGCGAGATGGACACGTCGATTTGCTCGCGTCGCACACCGGTCGCAATTTTATTGATCGTCCCGTTAGTGGGCTCGATGGAAAACAGTGACAGGTGATTATCCTGGTAGACAATACGTGAATCATCACCGGCACCCCAGGCCATTAACTCGTAAAAATGCGGGCCCAATTCATACTGTGTGTGGTTACCCTCGCCGGTTTGATCCTTGATCACCAGGCTCTGGCCGTTATTGGATTCGGTTATGTAAGCGACCCGGTCTCCTTTTGGCGACCAGATGGCAGTGTATTCCCGTGTCGTGCCATCGGAGCTTATGTTTCTGACCGCACCATCTTCAACCGGTACTGTAAATACTTCACCCCTCGCAGTAATAATTGCACGCTTACCGGATGGCGAAATATCGGCATGCTGAATGGTCTTGCCAGCATCTTTCCACTGGGTACGTAGTTGTGGCAGATCCGGGTTGATGGAAATTGCAATTTCGCTGACTTCAGCATTATCCAGATTCAGGCTTTTCAAGCGTCCACCCGCTTCATAAACGATCGTGGAACCATGTCCCGATGCGGCACGGACATCCCATACCGCCTCGTTTGAAACCTTGCTTATCGCCTCGCTATTGGTGTCATAACGGTAAATATTGAAAATTTCGTTTTCACGATCGGAGATGAAATACACCTGTCCATTCAACCAGAAAGGGTTGAAATTGGTCACATCGGCACCCGCAATGGTCGTCACGGTTTGTGCCTTGATATCCATGATCTGAACCACCGGTACCGTGCCACCACGATAGCCTTTCCAACCCGAAGTACCGCCAAAAAGACCGTTGTAACCTGCCCCGTGCGCGATGTACGCCAGCCTTTTACCCCCGGCATCGTATGAACCGCGATAATAGCGTGACTCCATCTGTTTAGCAGGAATACCACCATCGAAGGATGCATGGTAAAGCTGCCCGGATCGTCCATGGTCGGTCTCCCGCTGTGATACCAGGCTGACGGCGCTTCCATCTGCGGTCCAGCCAGTGGGAATGTCAGAACCCGGGTGCCAGGTTAGCCGCTGAGGTTGACCGCCAGATGCCGGGATCACGTAAACATCAGTATTACTTTCGTAATCTGCGCGGAATGCTATCTGACTACCGTCCGGTGAAAATATGGGGCTGTTTTCCTCTGCAGGACTGGAGGTCAGACGACGCGGGTTAGAACCGTTGCGCTCTGCCACCCAGATATCTCCTGCATAAACAAAGGCCAGTTTGTCTGCAGAAATCGAAGGTTGTTTGAGCAACAACGTCTGTTGGGAAAAAGCTGACTGCGTGAATAGTGACAGCGCAAAAAGCGCAACCGAAATGACATGTTTCATAAGAACCTCTGTTGGGGGGTTGTTTTTGTGGCTGATGTATACCTAACTCAAACCGTTTAGAGCCGATCAGTATATACGGTGAGATGATCTGTGGTGACTGCAAGAAGTCATGACCGCCAATGAAAACTCAAAGCACTACCTGCTATCATGCGACAATGTCACTACGCAGCAAAATGTTCATGAAACAGACAGGGAGATAGATAGTGCAGGACAGGTCTCAGGTTGAAGCAGTTATTTCTAAATTTTTTGAAGCATTGAACATCGATGATGCCAGTGACGTCCCACTTGCAAAGGACGTTAAACACTATGGCATGTTTTCGCCGACCCCCACCAGTGGAGAAACCGAGGTCCGTGAGTACATACAGCAGATTGCACCTTTCATGGAGAATGAAAAATACGGCAAGATCATTATAGAAGGCGGATCGGTCGCGGTAATGGCCGAGTTTGATTCCGTCAACGGCCTGCACAATGAAGGCGCCTTTTTCTTCGAGATACAAGACGGTCAACTTACCGAGGTGAGGGTTATCTTTGATACCAGGCGTATGTTTGAGGGTAAGTAAGTAGTCGAAACCCGCGACAAGCTTCCAATATCTACTACTGTCATTTCAAGCCTATAGTGTGGGCTTGACATGACACTATACTAATTCTCTTTTAGTCAGTTCGTTCAGTAGCCCGGAAAACCCCTGAAAGTGAATTCCGTCAAATCCATAGGATTGCGCGGCCTTCACATTCTCATCTAAATCATCAATAAACAATATCGATTGAGGATTACAGTTGGCCTGCCTGGCTGCGCGACGATAGATTTCCATAGCCGGTTTCATACATCCTGTTTCAAAACTCAATACGGTTTGCTCAAAACTTGAATGCAGGAAATTGAAACGGACATCATCCCGGAAAAATTGCCAATGGCAATCGCAGGTATTTGAGAGCAACCCCAGGCGATGCCCTGCCTGGCTCAGTGTTTGTAACAATTGAATCGAGTCATCAAGTGGATCGAAGATATTACTTGCCGCAAAACACAGATCCTCAAGAGAAATACCAAGCTGAGCTTGCTGGCAAAAATACCGGTGAAACTCCTCTGTTGATATTTCACCCTTCTCATACTGAATTTGCAAACCGCTATTAAAAAGAATCTTCTCAACACGCTCCGGAGGAATGCCGGTCAACCCGGCAATTTGCTGCCAGGCCCGCGAGTGATCAAAGCTGATCAATACATTGCCAAGGTCAAAATAGATAAACTGAATTCGATTCATTGTCAGGAGTATAAGGAAATTTAGGCGGCCAGGCTAAAGTGCCGGAGCACTACTCAGGTACTTTGCTCCGATCCTACCTGCCAATCATTCAATACCCAATTGAAGTTCGACCGCTGTGTGTTCCTTTGTGCAGTTACCGCCACATGAAAAGACAAACCGGGCCTGCCCGTTCAGTTGATATCCCGCCGCCACTGTGACCCTTGCAAGCTCGGCCAGGGCGTTTGCGATACCGTCAGCGGAACCTTCATAAGCAAAGTAAGCACAGCGGAAAGGCTTTGTACTGATCGCCCGGTAACGGCCACTGGACCGGGGGTTGCCACGGGTGGGAAATGCTAACAGTGCTTCCTGGTTACTGTCGGAAGCATCGGTTCCGCGTTCGAGGAGGATATGCAGCGGGCCATCGATTTCGCCCCCCGCCTGGATCTGGCTCTTGGCCAGCCGTATGGCGAGCCCTTCGAGTTTTCCCGCTAACTCGACCACGTTCATACTATACTTGGCAGTAAATAGCCGTTGTTTTGGCACGGTTCGGATCGACACAGTGACTGTCTCAACGGGTTCCGGCTTAGCCTGCTCGGGCTCAATGGCAGACTTGGGTTCCTCACTTTGCTGTTCAGAACCTTCTGCGGTCGCGATTCTTCGTCGCCTGTCGCTGCTGCCATAGCAGGGACTCACAATTTTTCTGACCTCAGAGGCGGATGGAGGCTCGGCATCCATGAAGTCCAGCCATTGAGCGGCCTGCCCACTTGATCCTCCGATCAGCGTCGCGTTAATGAAAGAGCGCCTGGCATTCTCTCTTTCTCCCAGTTTTAACTGGCTGATACCCAGTAACAGGTTGGCACGGCTGACGTAACGGTCATCGAGTTCTGCCGAACAGGCTTCCAGTAGCGTAGCCCGCATGGCCTGCCAGTTTTCCTTTTCACTCTGGAGTTGTGCCAGGTGGAGGTAAAGTTCGGTGTCACCGGTCAGGCTGGCTGCCCGGGCAAGGGCGCTGATGGCCTGGTCTTTTTCACGGGCCTGCAACCAGAGTTCGAACAGTTTGCGATAGTGATCACCACTTGCAGTGACGGTTCCCCGTTCTATCTCCGCCTGGAGCATCCGCGCAGCAACGAATGGCTGGTTATTAAAGGCATACAGGTCAATCAACAATAACAAATTGTGTTCACGAAAAAGCACGCGCTTTTCATAGGCCAGGGAAAGATGATCAAGTGCTTCCCGGCGGCGGTCCTGCAACAGGTAAATAGCAGCGAGTTGGTGCCAGTACTCCGGGTTTTCAGGTGAACGAAACAGTAACTCCTGCAACACGGCCACAGACTGGATATACGCACCAGACTGGTAATAAAGCGTCAGCACCCGTCGTAAATCAGCTTCTTCCAGGATAATGTCCGTATCATTGAGTCGATCCAGTGTATCGACCGTGGCCACATAGTCCCCAAACCGCAACCATGCCTGTGCCAGCCACAGAAAGTCTGTCTTTTCCTGGACCAGATCGTAGGCCAGAACTTTTTCAAGTACGCCGGCGGCGGAACCGTAATCTTCTTTCAGTAGGTATACGCGTGCCAGTTCCCGTAAAATTTCCCTGTCGGCGATTTCCGACAAACCTTCAGATTTGAGTGCTTCCTCGTAATAGCCGATGGCCTTGTCGTATTCCTCCTGTTGTATATATTGACGTGCCAAATGGCGGCTTGTGCTGGCCCTGGCATAAGGCTCCGTCAAATTGTCCAGTTGCTGCTCAAGTTGTTCCAGGGACAACGCCGAACCGTCCTCTAGTGTCCCGGTGTGATCAATCAGAATCTTGCTCCGATACTGCTCGGACCGGGCCGAATCCGGCAAAGCCGTCGCAGCCAAAAAAAACCCCACCACTAAAAAAGGCCGCCAATTCAAGTTATTGGTCCAGTTCAAGTTATTGATCCATATCAAGAACATTGTTCGGATAGTTCTGCCACTCCACTTCGACTTTTTGGGTCAGAACGATATCACCCTTCAGATCACCGAAGTATTGAACGGAATATATCCAGTCTTCGACCGCAGCAATCACTTTTTCTTCAAAAATTCCACGTGGGTTGGCATCAAGAACACGAATATTATGTGTCCTGCCGTTGCTATGGACGTTAAAAGCGACCAGTACCCAACCATTAATTTTATTTTTCCAGGCCAGTTCCGGTACGTTGGGCATACG
>CBDTVF010000198.1:0-6065 GCA_965363775.1 uncultured Gammaproteobacteria bacterium | reverse complement strand
AACAAAACCATTTCATCGCGTAACCGATGATCGAAATGCCGATCGCGATAAAGAAAGCCTTGCGCTTACCATAGTGGGTCGAAAGCCAAGTCACAATTCCGATGACGATGAAGGCAGAAACAGCACCAACGGTGCCGGACCAGCCGGCGTATTCAGCACCCAACTCGGTATTGCCGCCGAAAACATAGTAAATTATGACGTAGAACTGGAATGAAGAAATCAGCATAAAACCATTGAACACTAAAAATGTAGCCGCACAGAGTTTCAGGAAGGGCCGAACCCTAAGAGTCATCATAAAACCCTTGAAGAACTCTGACATATTCTTTTTGACCGCATACCAGAGCGACCGCTTGATTTTCTTTTCAGCCAGTTGCTCCGCAGTCAGATCGGGGTGGCTGAAACGCTCGCGGAGGAATATAGCGGGTAAAATACCGATGCCAATCGCCAGCGCACCGATCACGATCGCCAGATAGGAGGCCCCGTCAACCATGCCGTCAAACATTTGCGCCTGCATGATCAACAAAAACCAGGGCGCAATAATATACGCCAGCTGGCCCATGAAATTCTGCACGCCCATCAGGCGCGTGCGCTCATGATAATCCGGCGTCAGTTCATAACCGAGCGCGACCCAAGGCGTCGCGAAAATGGTGTAACCGAGATAAAAAATGATCGAACCGATCAAGAAGTACCAAAAATACCAGTTTTCAGATTTACCCACCGGCAACTGCCACAACAGCGCAAATATCAATCCGGCAGAGATCGCACCCACAAAAATGTAAGGGCGACGACGACCCCAGCGCGATCGCGTGTTGTCGGAAATGTAACCCATCAGTGGATCGGTGATGGCATCAGTCAGGCGCGGCAGCGCTCCTAGTAGACCGACCCACGCGGGATTCATACCCAACCCAAGATTCAAGACGATCGCCATGCCACCAATGGCCGCAGCCAACAGGTTGTTGACGAAGGCACCCAACCCATAAATAATTTTATGCGCGAGTGAGATCCGATCCTCCGGCGCTGTTTCGTAATGCTTGACGGCAGCCGCCTGGTCGTCCAGCGCCCTCGACATCGAAACGCTTGAATTTTCACTGCTTGAATCTGTCGACATAACCTGCCCCCTGCAGTTTATAGATCGGTAATACCTTAGCGTTGCCTAGCCCAATTTGCCTTGCCTAATTTGCCTTGCCTAATTTGAACTATGTAGTGCCACCACAAAATCATGCCAGGCAGACGTTCAATCCTGAACGACTGCCTGCCGCGAAATAGTATCAATTTTTAGGTCAAATCCTACCTAACAACAATGGAAACATTATCAATTTGTACGTCAGCGAAACAGCCTACTACCGCGCCACATACAGCATTAAACGCAAGTGAATACCCGCCTTCGACATTGGCACCAGCCAAAGTGACATCATAGTCGTAATGAGTCCAGTTATCGACACCGCCCGCAATCACAGTGTTGTTGTTCAAGGTACCGCCACCGGTACCAAGCTCTGTAAAGCTAAGCACATTCAACTGTCCTCCAGTACCAAAGCTGCCTTTCACATCGAACTGAATGTTAAGAACATCACCAAGAGCGAGGGAACCGGCACCGACGTTAGCTTGCTTTATCTCCGTGGTACCTCCGGCACCAACTGCGGTGTTACCGCTGAGCGCACCTGAAAATGAGCTTGCATCAGGCGTGTCGGTAGATATTGTCTGTACCCCTGAATTTACAAACTGCTGCCAATCACTAAAGTCGCCAGTTTCAAAATCCCCGTTCACAGCAAGCTCTCCTTCGGCTCCACCGCCACCGCCACCGTTGCCGGATTTGAAAAAATACAGATTATCGAGGAATATCGTTCCATTGCCATCGAACTTGAACTGGATGGCCTGAGACATATCAACCCCGGTGAAATCAGCCAATGGGATATCTACACCCACCCATTTGCCAAAGCTAGGTGTCAAGGCAACCGGTGACTCGCCTCCACCTATCACATAGACATTTAAAGCGGTTGAATCGACGGTCCAGAAATCGACATGCAAGTGAGTCATTCCTGCTGCCGTCAAATCCTGGGTACCCCCAAAATCAGTGCCCTGATAGTCAAGACCGGCATATTTTAAGGTATCGTTACCTGCGATCGACTCCCTAGTTACAACTGTCGCCTGCCCCCAATTCGGGTTGTAATCCACCATGCCTGGTCCTAGCACGACGGTATAGGCATCACTGAATACCGCGATTACATCCATTGGATCTACTGTCGGCGTCGGCGCTGCAACCACCGGCGCGGTTGGAAAAGCATTACCCCCACCGCAGGCGTCACAGTAAAAATACAAATTATCGAGGAATATAGTGCCATTGCCCTCGAACTTGAACTCTTTGGCCAGAGACATATTAACCCCACTGAAATCAGCCAGAGGGATGTCCACACCCACCCAGTTACCCAAGTCGGGAGTCAACTCAACCGGTGACTCGATATCACCGATCACGAAGACACCTAAATCAGTTGAATCAGCGGTCCAGAAATCGACATGCAAGTGAGTCATACCCGCTGTGGTCAAATCCTGGGGACCCCCAAAAACAGTACCTTGATAGTTAAGCCCAGCGTACTTCAAAGTTTCGTTACCTACGATCGACTCCGTACTTACAACTGTCGCTTGCCCCCAATTCGGATTGTAGTTGACGGGGTCCGGCCCTAGAACAATAGGATATGCATCGCTGAAAACAGCAATTACATCCAGTGGGTTTAGAGTTGGCGTCGGCGCTGCTGCTTCCGGCTCGACCGATCCGCCGCCACCGCCGCCAGTCTCAATTGGACAAGCGCCACCGGCACCGCTGACGTTACCTTCTTCACCATTTAGAGTAACCGAGACATTGTCAATGTACGCATTGACAGTACATCCAGGGTTACCACCACAGTCAGCTTTCACCTGCAGTGTCAATCCACCGTCAACTTCAGGGCCCGCATTGGTATTCAACGAGTAGCGCACCCAAGTTTGGGTGAGCGGGATACTGCCAAACAAGTCTATCTGCGTGGCACCCAAATTATTACCCTTTTCTGAAAGGAGAAAGGTTTGAAACACGCCACCATCACCAGAAACAACACCGCAAACATCAAAGGAAACCGTAACGTCCTGATTTGGAACTACCGTTCCGGCAGCAAAGCCAACTTGTGTAGCCAGAGGAAACGATGCGGGACCACCGCTAGCAACACTGGCAACCAGGTTACCGGACCATATTCCGGCACCCGTAGCCTGATCCATACTGGCGTTAAAAGCACCGTTATTCTCGACGAAATCCCAACCTGTGATATCACCTGTCTCAAAATCGCCATTGATAAGCAATTCGCCGCCAGGACCGCCGCCGGTCCCTTGGAATTCAATCGTATCCCAGATATAAATGGTGCCATCTCCAACGCTGCCATAACCAAAGAACAGCGACAGCTTGTCAAAGGTAAACGCAGGGGGGGCGACAAAAGTAAAGGTCAAGGTTTCCCAACCAGATGCAACCGTTGTGACTACATCAACTTCGATGAAATTACCAGCGTTCGCTGACTCTTCCAGCTTCATACGCACCGTCAGACCCGCACCTGGCGAGTATATTCGCATTGTGATTTCATTTTCGGCAACAGACAGTGGCCAGGTTATTCCAGGTGTTGTTTCAGCCGTAACCCCGGCCCAAATTTGGGCGCCAACCGGCTTGGTAGTAACTGCCACCATATTGGCACTTTCCAGAGGATCTGTGCCAAGAGTAGTTATTGTGTCCGGGTCACCGAATCCGGTGAAGCCGTAAGTGATCGTACTATCATCGAAACTAATCGAATAAGGTCCACCTGTGGCGCCGGTCTCGCCGGTGCCGCTACCCATGACTGGCGCAATTGCACATTGCTCTGGCAAGTTACCCACGCGCTGTTGCAGAACAATATCTGTAATCAGGAAGCTGAAATCGACTGGAGAGGAGGCATCGCTGGCAAACACGACGTAGTTATAGGCTTCGGGGTTGGCAAAATTGGCCATGGGTACACTGACCTGGTACCAATCACCGCCAATCGAGACCGATTCAGGATCATCGATTACATTCACCGTGAAGGTGTTTTCCGGCGCGACGCCCATCGTGGTATGACCGAATTTGACAGTGATATTGTTGCCAGGCAAGTTTTTAACCTTAAAATCGATAGTGCCAGCATTGCGGGTGAAACCAGGGAGGAACTCAAACAGCGCCATTTGCGCCACCCTGCCTGCTGTATTACTGATTGCGAATACTTCCATGGAAGTCGCATCGTCGATAAAACTTCCGTTAAATTGAGAGCCCGTGTTGAAATCCGAAAATTTATAATCTGTCTCGGCTATGAATGACACAGACTGATTGGTATCACTGGCGATAATATAATCCGAATCGCCCTTCAACACTTCAATCGTTTCAGCTTCGTCGACGCCAGCGGTATCAAACGAGCTACTCGCTTCACCTCGCGCCCTCACAGGACGATAATAGCTCGCCAACAACAACGGCCTCAGTTGCAAGACCCCAGTAGTATCGTTAGCGGCACATTCTGCCGAGTTGTTCTTGCCAAGATTGATGATCGCTCGACCGTTACCAGCCGCATCCAATTTCGCCGGAACAAAAATCTCACCAATCTCATTCTCAACTTTAACCAACACCTGCAAATTTGCGGCACAGGGATCATCGACATTGATCGCTGCAACAACCGTGTTTGGGTTATAGTTAATTTTGTTAAATTCGATACTGGCCGCAGCTTCACACTGTGCCGCGCCGCTAAATCGGATATCGTCGATATATAAGGTGCCGGCAAGGAGGTTTGTCATTTCAACACCAGATTCAGGATCAGGCCTAGGGTTGTGGAGACCAATCGCATCAATCGGGTTGAAGAAGCCCATCGAAATGACGTTCGCTATATCGACGCCGGCAAAATGTGCTAGCGGGATACTGTATGTATTCCAGTTGCCATTGATCGCAGTGGGCGTGTAATTGCTGATGGGCAACCCGATACGATTGCCGTTACGGTCCTCGAATTGAATCAAAATATCTCTAAATCCCGGGAAATCCGAAGTATTCATACTGAACACGAAGTTATCGAAATTCGAGAAATCGGAACCATTGAACAAGAAAATGGCTCCAGCGTAATCTGCAGCCACACCACCACCACTCTCGGAGCGCGATGTGCTGTAGATAAGTTCGAGCACCTGGTCGCCTTTGAGCGGATCTACTGCAGTGCTATTCAGGTTAGATTCGACGAAAGCGCCACCGAATTCGGCGGAATTGACGATCCGGTTGTACCTTAGATTGACCGCGGTTTCATCGATAAGCGTTCCGTCCGTTGCCGGAATGCGCTCGTAGACTTCTACCCAGTCGACCAGCATATCGGTCTGATCCGGATCGGCCCAATCAAGTGAGGGGGATGCACCACTAAAAGGTTCCCCAACACCAAGCGTGCCGCCAACGGCAACATTCAGGATCATAAAATGATCCTTCATAAATTCTTCCATGGTGGCACCATCAATCGCCTGCGTATAGTAGGCGATGCCATCAATTTTACCGACGATGTTGTTCTCGCTCCATTCGAGTTCGTAGACGTGAAAATCATCGGTCAGGGGCAGCGGGTAACCATCCTCGGCTGCAAACGTCTTACTGCCGGTTTTACACAGGTGAACTTCGCGAGAATCTGGAGGAACGGTGCCCGAACACTGAGCAGGTTGACCATCGGCGTTTTGCGGGCCAGCCCAGTGCAGCGTGAAATGGGTGGTGCGAGTATCGGAGTAGAAGTAATGCATCTCGACAATATCGATTTCACCCGCCGAGGGCCAGGGACGCTTGTCGATATCTGACCCTAACATCCAGAATGCTGGCCAAGTGCCGACACCAGACGGCATCTTGATGCGCGCGCTTACTTTGCCGTATTTAACATCAACCCGATTCTTGGACAATATCTTGCCTGAGGTGATCGAACCATCTCGCCGATTATCTTGCGTATTACAGCTATCCTCACTGCTAGCCCTAGGTTCACACTTTGCGCGCAGCACGAGATTACCATTCTCGGTAAATACGTTTTCGATATCATTGCGATAGA
>CBDTVF010000197.1:0-6114 GCA_965363775.1 uncultured Gammaproteobacteria bacterium | reverse complement strand
TCACAGGCGGTATGGGAGCATTTTTTCTACCCGATCCGGAGGACGAAGGTCGTGCTCTGCCGGAAAGTGATGTCGTTGGTGTCGAAGAACGCATTGAACACCTGGTCGACTGTCTGCCCGAAATAGCATCGCTGGATGTGACCACGGGCAACCAGGTGGAGGGCTCAACGGAGTTTGTATATCTCAATACGACGCGCACGCTGCGCGCCATGGCGAAGCGATACCAGGAACTCGGCGTGAAGCCGGAACTCGAAGCTTTCCAGTCAGGAGACGTTTTATTTGCCAACCAGTTGGTGAAGGAAGGCCTGGTGGATGGCACACCCCTGTTCCAATTTGTGTTGGGTGTGCTGTGGGCGGCACCGGCAACCCCCGAGACCATGATCTACTTGCGCAACCTGTTGCCGGAGAACCGGCACTGGGCAGCACTTGGTCTCGGTCGGATGCAATTCCCAATCGCGGCCCAGTCGGTGCTGCTCGGTGGGAACGTCCGGGTGGGACTGGAGGACAACCTCTACCTTGAGAAAGGTGTATTTGGCAGCAACGCCCAGCTGGTCGAGCGTGCGGCACAAATTATCGACAACCTGGGTTGTAATGTCGCTACACCTGCCGAGGCACGTGAGATGTTGCAGTTGAAAAATTTCAACTAATTAATTACAGAATGAACAACACGATTAAATACACAGTCGATAACGACGGTATTGCAACCCTTGTGATCAATCTGCCAGACAAATCAATGAATGTCCTGACACCGGAATTGATGTTGGATTTATCAACATACGTGGAAAAAGTAGCCACAGATGAGAGCGTAAGGGGTGCCATCCTGACTTCAGGAAAGGCTGCATTCATCGTGGGTGCAGATATTAAGGATCTGGTTACCGCTTATGACCGTGGTATGACAAATGTTCAGGCCTTTGAAGCAAGCCACAAAACGACGCAGGCATTTCGCCGTTTGGAAACCTGCGGCAAACCTTTTGCCGTTGCTATCAACGGCATGGCGCTGGGCGGCGGCCTGGAACTGTGCCTGGCCTGTCATTACCGGGTGTTATCGGATCATCCAAAGGCTGTTTTGGGCCTGCCGGAAGTGGGTATTGGCCTGCTGCCGGGTGCGGGTGGAACACAACGTCTGCCACGCTTGATAGGCACCGCCAACGCCTTACCAATAATTTTGCAGGGTAAGAACATCAAGCCGGCAAAGGCATTGGAACTGGGTATCGTGCATGAAATTGCGCCGGCCGATGAACTTGTAGGCCGGGCAAAGAGCTGGCTATTGGAAAGTGGCGACCCGATCGCACCCTGGGACAAGAAAGGATTCAGGATACCCGGGGGCGCAGGCGCAATGACACCAAAGAACACGCAGACTTTTATGGTGGGAACGTCTTTATTAGCCAAAAAAAGCCAGCATAACTACCCGGCGCCTATCTCAGCTCTGTCTGCCGTTTATGAGGGTTGTATCACTCCCATTGATGCCGGGCTTGATATTGAATCACAGTACTTTGGCAAGCTGTTGTCTGGTGTGACCGCAAGAAACATGATGCGCAGCCTGTTTGTGAACAAGAGTGCCGCGGACAAGCTGGTGCGTCGCCCTGTAGGTGTCGAGAAATCCAGGGTGAGCAAACTGGGCATTCTCGGAGCCGGCATGATGGGTGCAGGTGTAGCCTATGTTTCCGCACGTGCCGGTATGCAAGTGGTTCTGTTGGACACCGATATTGAAAGCGCTGAACGTGGCAAGGCATATTCAAATGGGTTGCTTGATAAGGCAATCAAGCGTGGTTACTCCACAAACGAGAAGGCTCAGGCCCTGTTGAATATGATCCATCCAACGACGGACTATGCAGACCTGAAGGGCTGTGAACTGGTGATAGAAGCAGTGTTTGAAAATCGGGAAATCAAGGCCGACGTGACTGCAAAAACCGAGGCTGTAATCCCGTCAGATGCAATTCTTGCCAGCAATACATCAACGTTGCCAATTACAGGATTGGCTGAAGCATCCAAACGACCAGGGAGCTTTATCGGTCTGCACTTCTTCTCACCGGTAGACAAGATGCCACTGGTTGAGTTGATCGTAGGTGAAAAGAGTTCGGACGAGGCCATTGCGCGGGGCCTGGATTACATACAGCAAATACGTAAAACCCCGATTGTGGTCAACGATAGTCCCGGTTTTTACACCTCCCGTTGTTTTAGTTCTTCAACCAACGAAGGCATGACTATGCTGGCCGAAGGTGTCAATCCGGCATTGATTGAAAATGCTGCGAAGATGGCTGGCCTGCCGGTAGGACCTTTGGCGGTGATGGACGAAGTGACTTTGGACCTTGTTTACAAGATCGCGATGCAGGCAGCTGCAGATCAGGGCGATAGCTATTCCTTTAAATCAGGATTTCCCGTGGTACGAAAATTCGTTGAAAACCTGGATCGCAAGGGCAAGCGATTCGGTAAGGGATTCTACGAATACCCGGAGGGTGGAAAGAAGTACCTGTGGCCC
The DNA here is from genome assembly GCA_965363775.1 of uncultured Gammaproteobacteria bacterium. Classification (GTDB taxonomy): domain Bacteria; phylum Pseudomonadota; class Gammaproteobacteria; order Xanthomonadales; family SZUA-36; genus SZUA-36. Next base: position 3,635 of record CBDTVF010000197.1, on the reverse strand, counting down.
GGCCTGTCGGAGCATTACCCGTTAGTGGAAGAGCAACCATCGGTGGACGAAGTCATTAATCGTATGTTGTATCGACAGGCTCTGGAAGCAGCGCGTTGCTTTGAGGAAGGTGTGATAAATGATCCGGCAGAAGCTGATATCGGCTCTATATTTGGTTGGGGTTTCCCGCCATGGGCGGGGGGTACACTCTCATTTATTGATACTGTAGGCATCGGGCACTTTGTGTCTGAGTGTGACCGTATGGCGAGAGCATACGGTAACAGGTTTGTGGTTTCAGACTGGCTGCGTGAACGTGCCAGACGTGGTGAGAGTTTCCACGTCAGCTGATTTGCAAAAAACGAAACGGTCACTCGGGTTTAACTTTGGGTCGTAAAGTTCTCAAACCAGTTCCCCGAGTTCATCGATCAAGTGCTGAATTTGATCTGGTGTGTGGGTTGAGAAGACCACGATTCGAAGCACTCCTCCTTTGTCTACGCCTGCATAATTGGCGTGCTGGATTGCAATTCCACGATTGAGCAACTCGCGATGTACATATTTCATAGACTCTGAGTTTCCAAGCTTGAATGCTGCAATTGGAACATCGCTGTCCTCTACCTCGAGACCCAGACTCATGATCCCTTTTTTAAGCAAGCGCCCATTTGCCCATAGACGGGTCCGCCATTGCGGATTTGCTGCAAGCAGTTCGATTCCCGATAGTGTTGCAGCAGCTAGCGGTGGTGGTACCGCTGAGGCTCCGCACATTACTTGTCCATCCATGACTAGCTTGATCAAGCTGGCGGTTCCCGGGATAACACCACCGAATCCACCAAAAGCCTTGGCCAGGGTTCCCCCGGAGAAAAGTCGCTCACCCGTCAGGTTGAAGTGCTCATATATGCCTTGGCCATTTGGGCCCAGGACACCCAGGGAGTGTGCTTCATCCAGCCACAGCAATCCTCGGTAAGGCTCAAGGATCTCCACGATTTCAGGTACGGGTGCGATCTGTCCGAGGGCAGGGAAGAGACTGTCACTCAGCATCAATGGCTTCTGGCCGGGACGCAAGTGAGTCTTGAGCTTAAGTTCCAGGTCATCGGGCGCATTGTGAGCGATTTTATGGGTCTGCACGCCTGTGGCCAGCGCCGCGTCGAAGGCGCTGAAGTGTGAGTGCTCATCGATAAAAATGACGTCAAATTTCCCGGCTTCATGGAGAGCCCTCAGGCCTGCCATGTTGCTCAGGTAGCCTGAGGGGAGATAAGCAGCCGAGTCGGTTCCAAAGAACCTGGCGGCCTCCTGCTCGACCCGAAGATAAATTGGGGAAGTGCCCATTCCTGCACGGCTGGTAGCAGTGCTATGACCAAACTCCTTCCAGGCATGAATGCCTGCTTTCATCAGGTTCTGATCAGCGTGCAATCCATAATATGAAGTGCCTCCAAAATAGAGGTAACGCCGACCGTTGATCACAGTCTCGGTCGACGGTGCCGACTCCATCAGGTAAGGAGGGCCACCTGTTTCAGAATTTGTCTTCGAACTAATGACTAGCCCCAGAAACTGGATTGAAAAACGTCCACGACACTCTTGTTATACCTCAGACCGTTTGGATGATCATGTTTGAGAAGCAAGGGGCCATCAATGTCTACAAAGTCACAAAGTTGCGCGACCACGAAGGCAGGTGCCATACCCAAGGATGTGCCGGTCATGTTGCCGACCATCAATTTGCAACCTTTGTCCCGTGCTGCATGTGCCAGCTTTAGTGCCTCGGTCAGGCCGCCGGTTTTGTCGAGTTTGATGTTGATCATGTCATAACGTCTGGCCGCGGCCTCAAGTTCACCGGTGTGCAGACAGGATTCATCAGCCGCCAGTGTAATCGGGGATTCAAAACCTTCAAGGCATTTATCTCCACCGCGGGGCAGTGGCTGTTCGATCATGGCCAGATCCAGGCCAACACATTTTGGGATAACTTCTTTGAGTAATTCAAAATCCCAAGCCTGATTTGCGTCTATTACGAGTACTGCGTCAGGCCTTGCGGCGCGGATGGCGGCTAGCCTTTCATAGGGTTGATGATCACCTAACTTGATCTTGAGGATCGGGGCATCGGCTGCTGCTGAGGCTTTTGCAGCCATTGCTTCGGCGGTTGATTCCAGACCAATCGTGAAGACAGTGGTGACCGGCTTAGGGTCAATCCCCGTCAGTTGCCAGATGCTTTGATCGGCCTTCTTGCATTCCAGATCCCACATGGCGCAATCGATCGCGTTGCGTGCGCCACCGACTGGAAGCAACTCCTGCAATTCTTCCCGGGAGATTCCTTTGCGGATCTGATCGGCAACATCATGTACTTGCTCAAATATGCTTTCAGCACTCTCGTCAAGATAGAAGATTCCCTGCGCTTCGCCTCGACCGAGATATCCGCCCTCGGCCAGTTGAACGACGATACCCCGGGAGTTGATCCATTCGTAGTTAGAGATGCGAAACGGTTGAGTTAATTCCCATTCCTCGATATGTACACTGATTTTCATAATAATTACCCGCTAAATTGTTGATTGATATATTTCACGATAGAACTGCAGCCATCGATCAGGGGATCGACACAGGGCACACCGGTTTCCTGTGAAAGATCATTGAGGTACTGCAGGCGATCCTGTGGGGCAAGCGCTGAAGTATTGACGCTGATTCCCACGCACTGAATACCAGGGTTGGTGCGGCGTCCCACCAGTAGATGTATCTCGATACACTCTTTAACCGATGGTAAATCGTAGTGTTCCCATCCAGAGATCTTGACCCTGGTGGCATCGTGACAAACGACCAGGGCATCGGGCTGGGAGCCGTGTAAAAGACCCAGGCTGACACCTGAATAACCGGGGTGGAATAAGGAACCCTGTCCTTCGATTACATCCCAGTGATTATTGCCGTTGTCGGGTGAGATCAACTCGGCGGCACCGGAAATGAAATCCGCAACGACTGCGTCGATGGGAATGCCTTCACCAGCCAACATGATGCCGGTCTGACCAGTAGCGCGAAAGGTCGAGTTCAAGCCCGCCTCCTTCATAGCCTTATCCAGGGCAAGGGCAGTGTATTTCTTGCCGATGGCACAGTCGGTGCCGACCATCAATACGCGTTTGCCGGATCGTTTGATCCCTGTGCCCACAGGCAAGTTGGCGGGCGGATTTCGCACGTCGATCAAGCGCGCACCTGAGGTCCTGGCGGCGGCCACAACTTCGGGAAAATCCGCCAGTTTGAAATGCAAACCACAGATAATGTCCAATCCTGCGCGAGCGGCCTCGATGATGGATGCCCACCAACTGTCGGGCACCACGCCACCGATCGGCGCAACACCAATAAGCAGGCTTTTTGCACCGTTTTCAACCGCCTCGGCAACGGACATGTCGGGTACGCCCATGTCTATTTCACAGCCTGCGAAGCGTAACTGCCCTGCGACCAGGTCAGGCCGCCAGTGGACGATACCGAAACCCGTCTTGGCATAAGTCGGGTCTGTCAGATCACCAATCAGAATCAGGTAAGGTGCTTTAAGTTGCACCGTGGTCAAATTTGTCATGTGGCTTTGGCCTCTAATGATCTTTTTTTGAGCTCACGTCGGTCCAATTTGCCGATTGGCAACATGGGCAACTCGTCACGTATAAAGATGGTTTTGGGGACTTTGTAGT